>CBIHQO010000019.1:0-19524 GCA_966211735.1 uncultured Schlesneria sp. | reverse complement strand
CTATTGGCGGGGCGATCGCTGGAACACCGACGGCGTTATGGTTTTTGCATGGTGGTTGCCGCGATCAACTGCTTGTTTCCGCCTCTCTGTACCGCATTGGGGGTCTTGACGCTGATCGTATTGGCTCGTCCCTCCGTCCAAACGCAATTTGGGCATGCGAAACCACTTCAAGAGTCTTCAGACGACATTCCTTTCGCTGACGCCGATGATCGCGATGCGTCTACGAGTTGAAGAAGACGCGTTCGGCAGTCTTCCGAAGCAGCCATGCCTTGTCTTCCGCAGAAACGAAATCGAGTTTATCCCTGATCAGGCTAATTGACGCTTTGTAATTGTTCTCGCCTTGGATCTGATACGGGCAGTCACTGGCCCACATCAGGCGTTGGGGTCCGAAGGTGTCGTACAGGCGTTTGATCATCGGTATCAATTCGAGGTGTGGCGGCTTTCTCTGCCCCAAAGCGTAAAATGCGGAAAGTTTCACGCAAGTCTGCTTGTGCCGCGCGAGGCGAACCAGCTTTGGGATGTCGTCGTCCCGCATCTGGCCATCTGCACCGATTCTTGCAAAGTGGTCGATCACTACCGGCGTCTCCGGATTTTGCTCGCACATGGCGTCAATGCCGGGAAGATGTTCCGGATTCACCAGACAGCACATGGCCTGCCTTGTTTCGGCACCGGTCTTCCACATCTGACGCATCCCTGCGGTGTTCAGCCAGTTCTCAGGTTGAATTTTGCGAATGAAGGGGGTGATACGAAATCCGGTGACGCCTTGGGGCTGCAGCCGTTTCATTTCGGCTCCAGCAGATGATTGGTGATCGTCCACCATGCCAACGACTCGAAACCGCTTGGGATGACGACGAACGGCATCGATGAGGTAGGAGTTATCAAAGAGGTGGAAAACCGAATGCTGTATCAAGACGACCCGCGTCACCCCTTCAGGGCCGGCAATCGCCATCAGTTCATCATCGGTGAAACTTGCAGGTTCAAGATCTCGCTTTGTCAGCCCCGCCACGAGAGGAAATTTGTCGGTCTCGGCAGGCCAGATATGCGAGTGCGCATCAATCCAGCCATCGCTGTCTGCTGCCTGGGCTGATGATGCCAGGACCGAAAGACCAACAGCCATGGCGCCGGATTTGATCGCTTGCCGCCGTGTCATAGATCCCCATTCGTTCATCGCGTGTTCCTATTCTGGTTACGGCAAAAAGCCTGACATCAACGGTCACTATAACTCACCTCAAGCAGATTGTCAGAACGCGTCAAGTCCAAGCTGGAGGTGCCCTAAAAGACACCTCCACTCGACGGCAGCGGCAGGTTCCGCCGCTTCTGGGCAAGTGCCATCCGCCGACATCGGCCATTCAAAGCAGTTCGTCCGCCTCTGAAGGCGTACCCGGCGTGTGAGACTTTGTGGCTTATGACGAAAGTAGCTTTTGTAGCGGTAATTCGCTCAACAGCGTCGCCCTACTTTTCCGAAAATTACGGATAACCGCTAGAGGTGGAATAACCGTCAAGGTCCCGGACCGCGCGGGATTAGCGGGAAATGTCGCTGGGCAGGGGTGGCGTGCGAGGTCTTCTCAGCAGTCGCTGGAGCAACCGATGAATCTTCGAATCAAACGGTGTTGGTCAGGACTCATGGCTTGGGCCGCTTTGACGGGTATTGCCGTCGCTCAAGCACCAAATGAGCCGGAAGGGTCTGTGAAACTGGGACAACCCCCAGTGACTCAGGCATCGCCCGAGGCCACTGAAGGCACCGTCCAAATAGGTAAAGCACCTGCTGCCGATCCAGGGCCGCTGACACAGCTGTCGGCACCTGGGATCGGGTACGGCAATGGTGGAGGTGGCGGAAACTACTTCCCGTTCCAGAACGTTGATAACCGGTATCAGCCGCGCTACAACATCGATAACCGTGGCGGCGGGCTCTACGGCTACACTGGCGGTTACACCACCGTCGGTGCTTTCGTACCGTTCTCCATCGACGCGGATGACGAAGCGATTTTCTTCGTCGACGGTCGCGGGTTGATCACCTATGACAACCAGGGCGGCGGTGCCAACGTGGGTGCCGGCTGGCGATGGTGGATGCGAGAGTTCGACTCCGTTGTGGGCCTGTCGACCTGGTACGACAATTCGAACGGCGGCATTGGACCAAACTTCAATCAGATTGGTCTGAGCTTCGAATACCTAAGCCGCTACGTCGATTACCGTATCAACGGGTATATCCCGGTCGGTTCAAAAGATCACATTGGGGCATCGGCATTGGCATCGACGGCTTCGTGCATGGGCAACAACATTGTCTTCCAGCGCACGACACAGGTGGCACAGGCTTACACCGGTTTTGACATCGAAACAGGTGGTCCACTGCCATTGATCGGTCGCTACGGAGTGAACGGCTATATTGGCGGTTATCACTTCATGGGAACGGGCCAGGCTGGAGGAAGCTTTACAGGTGTGAGCGGACGATGGCTGTCGCAAATCAACGAAGACCTTTCGTTCGGTATGCAGGTCACCAGCGATCATACGTTCGGTCTGAACACCCAATTCCAAGTCTTCGTCACGCTTCCGGATGGCATGCCCAGTCGCTGGATGCGTAATCCTACGGTTCAAGACCGCATGACGCAGTCCGTCTTCCGTCAATTCCGGGCGATTACTCATATTGACTCTGTGAAGACGTATGAAGAGGCCATTAACCCGCTGACCAACAAGCCATACTTCGTGGCCTTCATCAATCCGAACCTGACCACCGGCGGTTCAGGTACCGACGAGAATCCGTTCAATTCGATTGCTCAGTTCAACGGCCTGACTGCGCCGCAGCGAGCATCGTACGATGTCATTCTGGTGAATGGTCGTATTGACGGCACCAGCACCAATCTCGACACCGGGTTGGGAACTGCAGCTCCCGCATTGGGCCTGCAACTGTCCAACAACCAGCATCTCTGGGGTGCGAACATGGTGCATGATTTTGTGACGCCGAGCGGAACATTCCAGTTCAAATGCTCGGACGTCTCCACAACACCGATTCTGGTGAACGAGCAGACGACCGGCGGCAACGTCATTACGCTGGCCAACAACAACGAAGTGTCTGGCTTCAAGATTAATGGTGCCACGCCACTCGGAACGCAAAACTACGGCATCCGCAGCCAGGCCGGTGGAATCACTGGCGGCTTTAACATCAACAACAACAACTTCATCAATACTCTGTCTGCAGTCCAGTTGACACATAGCGGCAGTGCCGTGGGTCAGTTGGTGAATAACACTGTGACAGGTGGTCCAGCAACGGGATCCGCCATCGGGTTCCAATCAAATGCTGGCTTCGAAGTGACACAGACCGCTGGAACGTTGAGCCTGCTGGCTCAGGGCAATACGATCACCGACGTGAAGGGTGAAGACGCCAACGGAAATGGCGTCCTCGATCCTGGCGAAGACACCAACGGCAACGCGACGCTCGATATGGGCATCGGCATGCACTTCGTTGCCACCGGCGGAACCGCGGTGATTGAGGCCAATGATCCAACAAACACGACGCAACCATTGGGAATCTTGAACAATACCGTCAGTGGAAGCGGTGCAGGGATTGAGATTGAAGCTCTTGCCGGCGGGAAGTTCAACGCCGCCGTTGAAGGGAACACGCTCAATAACAATACGACGGGTTCAACCGTCATTCCCACGTCTGGATTTGGATTTAAGGCGGTTGCCGACGGGGCTGGAAGCGTGATGTCGATTGGGACGTACATCGACAATACGACTGACAACAACGAAGGTGATGGTGCCGTACTCGCCGCAAGCAATAGCGGAGCGTTGCAAGTCGTAGGAGACATTGCCGGGCCTCAAGCAGGTAGCACTGCGACGGGCAACACCTTCAGCGGCAACCAGGGTGACGGTCTGCGAGTGACAGCGGACAATGCATCTGTGCTGATCACATCAATCACAAATGCCTCATTCGATACCAATGGCCAGAACGGAATGAGCCTGACGACGACGAATGCAGGCCAGATCCAGATCACTGATCCGCTGGCTGCAAACACCTTTACCGGCAACGGTCTGAATGGTTTGCTCGTCAACGCACAAAGCGGCTCGATCGCCCTCCAAATCAATACCACGACGACACCGAATACGTTTACGAACAACGGTGCCGATGGTTTGTTGTTCCAAACCGCGACGGGCGGTCAGATTGACACCGACCTGGCTGGCATTGTCGCAACCGGAAACACCAAGGACGGTATTGGGTTCTTCCTGGATGGTGGAATTATCAATGTCACCAACATTCAATCCAACATCGCAACAGGGAACGGGCAGGACGGCCTGAGCATCGTGAACAGCAATGCTGGCGTCTTCAACACGAACCTGATTGGTGGGCTGACTCCGGCGTTGGGCAATGACTTTTCCAACAACACCCGAGCCGGATTGTTCTTCGGCGGCGTGACGCCACCGACGGTGTTGTCCTTCAATAACATCACGCAGATCGCCAACAACAACTTCGACCGCACAACTTCTGGAACCGACGGGATTCTGTTTGACACAACCAACGTGTTCACATCGGCTGCCGGTGGGCAAACCTTGCTGACGCAAAACAGCTTCGTCGGTGGTGCCAACTCGTCAGATCGCGGGGTCGGAGGCAATGTTAACGGTGGGGGACTCCAGTTCTCCTTCGGCGATAACCAAGCCTCCAACACCAATACGTTTGCGGCAAACAAGGACGCCAACATCGGTCTCGTTTTCCAGGGTGATTCTCAGAACATCATCACGATCGACAATCACGACCTGTCGGGCGTCGTGAACGGGACCAACACCACGTTCAATGGTGAAGGTGTCGCATTCATCCTTCAAGACGAGGCAACCCTCGCCGGATTCATCCAACGGTCCACGATCAACACGAATGCCGGCTCGGGTATCCGCATTGATGTCAGTGGGACAGCAATTCCCGCCAACTTCGCCTCGGTCAACAATTTCGTGATCGGGGGAGCGACGACGGACCTGGGTAACACGATCCAAGGCAATGGAATCAACGGTATCGAAGTCAATCGCCGTACGAACGGCGAAGTGAACAACATGCAGATCCTGAACAACGTCGTTCAGAATAATACTCAAAACGGTATGTTCCTCAGTGCTTCGAACCAGCCGAATGTGGATACGTACACCATCAATAACAACACCGTCAGTACCAACGGCTTCGACGGCATCCAGTTACGAGTCGAGGCGGATGCAGGGCTCCTGGCCATGATTGACCAGAACACGATTACGAATAACGGGACTGCGGGCAATCCGTTCTTCGGGAGTGGGATCCATACTACTGAGCAAATTAACACGGCAACCGATCTACGATTCATCGCTGGTATCTGGACGCGAAATACCATCACGGGTAACAACCTGGACGGTATCGATCTCGCCGCTGCGATGACGACTCTGGTCATTGGGGATCCGGTGGACACGAACCTTGGCAATACGATTTCGAACAACCTTCGTAACGGCGTGAATGTCGAAGGGGCAGGCGACGTAACGATCGGCAGCAACGTCATCTCGAACAATGGAACTGTTGGTACTGTCGGCACTGCCGCTGAAACCGCGGGGATTAAGGCCAACGTGGCTCCGTTCAGCGATCTGACGATTATTAACAACCAGATTACGAACAACCATGGCGATGGGATCGAATACTCCATTCGACAGGGATTCAACGGATTCTCATCGCAGGTTCAGATCATCGGAAACAACATCGCGTTTAACGATGGTCGCGGGATCGACATCCTCAATCGAGGAAACAATTTCATCCAAGTGCTGGTGGACGGGAACGTGATCAACAGAAACCAGATGGAAGGCGTGTACGTGGTCAATACGGCCTCCACGACACAGAACCAGTTTAGCAACAGTACAGTGCCTTTGGCTGCAGACGGCAGTGTGTTCGCTGACCCAGTCATCGAGATGCAGTTCACGAACAACCAAGTCAGCGGCAACGGGGCTGGAACGAGCGGGTTTGCAACCGGTGCACCGACAGCAACGGGACTCGTTGTGCGAGTTGGTACTAGCGGTGCATCAAACAGCGCTTCCGATCCAGGTGGATTCGCCAGCATCGGTTCTCTGATCCCAATCGGAGGAAGCCCATTCGGCGAGTCGACCGGACGAGGTGGCGTCACCTTGGTTGTCGACAACAATGCCTTCGGAGGGAACTTCGGAGACGACGTCCTGTTCCAGTCGTTCGTGTCGACTGTTGATCCGAGTTCCGGTAATGGAGCGTGGGATCCGCTGGCAGCGCCACCCACCTTCAACACAAACGGATATCAGTCAGATCCGCTGGCTCGCTTGGATTTGCACATCCACAACAACACGTTCGATTCTACGGATTTCAACAACTCCCACGGTGTCGCCAGTGCTAATCCATCGTTTGTGGCCTTCTACAACAATTCTGACGGTACGTTTAAGTCACGTCTGAACAACATTGCGAACGGCAACCCAGTTACTGCCGGCCCATTCACCAGTGCGACTCGACGACGAAACGCCCAACGGCAAGCGGCCCGAATTCCTCCCTTTACAAATCCAACGTCGCCGGTCGGGGCTTCGTTCCTCTATCCAGGGGTTGGCGACAGCACATTCCGAGTTAGCAGTGACAGTGACACGACTGGCTTCCTGATCGACTTCGCCGTGCCGAACACGACCGGATTTGACCAGAATGGCTTTAACTACGGCAACGCGATCTTCGGCGAGCAACCATTCGGTTGGGGAACGTTCTAACCTGACGTAGCTTTGCCCGACGAAGTCTCTGAATCGACACGCCGCACCGTTACTGGTGCGGCGTGTTCCGTTTCACAATTGTCAGAGCACCGTCGGTCTGGGCCAGAAACTGGAAAGATTCCACCATGACTTCCGGGGCCATGTGGCTGTGACGACTGAGTTCCACATTCACTCCGCCTCGATAGTCAAGATCTCGCAAGGCCTTGAGCACGGGAGGAAAATCGATGGTCCCTTCGCCGAACCGCAAGTGATCGTGAACGCCGCGATTCATGTCCTCAATGTGAATGGTGTAGATGCGGTCGCGCCATTCTGTCAGGTAATCCGCAATCGGTTCCGGTTCCAGGCAATGCACGTGGCCGATGTCGACGCAAAGTCCGAAGCTCGGGCCATCGACATGCGACAGCAATTCGCGGAAGTCGTCGAACGTCTGGATGAACATGCCGGGTTCGGGCTCAAACGCTAATTTCACGTCTTGTTTGTTGGCATAATCAATGACTTCACGAAGGCCACTCGCCAAGCGGCCGAAGACTTCGTCACGCGATGCATCATCGCGAACGATGCCGGCCCAGAACGAGACGGCGTCGGACCGCAGGTCGCGTGCGATGTCGATGCACCGCTTCAAGAAGTCGATCCGGATAGCTCGCTGCTCCGGCAGCGGGCTGACCAGCGTCGGCTCATGCTTGTGCCGCGGGTCCAACAAGAACCTCGCCCCCGTTTCGATGCACGAGATCATGTCGTACTGAGCCAACATCTGGCGCATGCGATCGATTTCGAGAGGCAGGTTCGGTGAATAGGGATCAAGACAATGATGATCAATCGTGATCGCAACGGAGCGATAACCGATCTCGTACATCAGTTCCAAGGCCTGCGGCCAGCGATGTCCTGTCAATCCGTTAGTGTTGTAACCCAACCGCATACTGGTCCTGCTCGGAAGATTTTCTGATAATTGATATTGGCGATCGACCCAATTTTCTAACCAGGTTGATGTCTGCGTCTATTTCGCGACGGGAGCCTGAGCTTTGATGAAAGCGATCAGATCCGCCAGCGCCTGATGATCGATGTCCTTCTCCAGGCCTTCGGGCATCAATGATTGTCCGGTCGAGACCAATTCGTCGATGGTCCCTCGCAGCACGACGTCCTCTTTGGCTTCCGCCCGTTTGAGAGTCAGGCTGGCGGCTGTTTCGACGGAGATAATCCCCGCATGAACCGTTCCCTGCCGGGTGATCGCGGTATAGGTCTGAAAGCTCGGCTGAGCTTCCCGGTTCGGATCAAGAATCGCGACCAGCAAATCGGCAGACGATTTGTTTTGTACGCTCGCCAGGTCGGGACCGACTTGATGGCCTGAAGCTCCCGATCGGTGGCATTGCACGCACGTCTTACCATACAGAATTTTCCCTCGCTCGGAATTTCCTTCCAACTCAAGAGCGGGCTGGTAGTCGGCGACGACTTGCTTCCGGTTGCTCGGGGGATCAGCCAATACTTTGCGAGCTGCTTCACGAACCATGGTGTTCGGATGATTCAACAGCAACTGCCGCTTGTCGCGTTCAATTTCTCCAATCTTGATATCTCCGACTTCAACAGCTTTGATCAGTGCTGTCGCTCCGCGAGCCGATCCGACAAGCTGGTCAACCGCTTCGCGCCGTGTCGACGGGCCGAACGCTTTCCACGGCGTGATGATCAGATCGATGGAATGCGGTGTATTGCTGATCGCGAGCGCTTTCACCGCCGCTTGCTGAAGCGCCGGTGAAATCTGCGGTGTGTACAACTGCGGAAGAGTTTGCTCAACGAGATCGCCGTCGGCGTAAGCCATCACAGCGATCGCAGCAATTCGATCCGCCTCCAAAACAGCGGCATCAAGTGATTTCGCGGCCGCTTGCTGAAAGATCTTGGCGAGCGATGCATTGAGGCTTTGATTGCGTGCCTCGGCTAAAACATTCGCGATTGAGGTTCCGCGCCGCCGCAATCCTTCTCCAAAAGCTGATAACACGGCAAAACGAGTCTGTTCCGGAACATTCGGCTTTGAAGTCGCATCCAGAAACGGAATGGCATCGCTCGTTTTTGGAGAAGATCCAATCAGTAGTGCCAACTCGACCAATTGGGGCCGAACGAATTCAGTCTCTCCGGCCAACAACTCCCGGAATAAGGTTCCCATGTGAGGATGAACCGATGATAGCCAGGCCACACGCAGGTCAGGATCGCTGGCGGCCGCCCGGGCCAGTTCTTTCAACCCGGGAACGGCCCGCTTGGCATCCAGTTGCCCCAGGGATAATGCCCATTGCCAGCGAAGCTTTGGCGTCCCCTCAGCTAGCAGTGTCGTGATTCGCTTCAGGCACTCGCTGCTGCGGAGACTTTCGAACAAGACAATTCCCTGGCGCTGCACTCGCGGATCGGGATCATGCAGCAGCCCCAGCACGTCAGTTTCATTGAGAGCTCGCAAACCTTGCAGTGCCCAGGCGGCATGCAGCCTTGCGACCGAACTGAATTGCGGCTCACGCTTGGGTAACCACGGCAGCGATGAAGAAGTGACCACCCGCAGTTGATCGATGGCCGAATTATTCTGGCGTTCGACCAGCAGACGTTGGGCGGTGTCGCGGACAGATCCATGCGGCGAATTCAACTGATTGACAAGTTCAATCGTCGTCGCGCGACCTAGATCAGGAAGCGGCAGTGGCGAACGCATCATATCTGGCGAAACCAAACGCCAGATTCGCCCTTTGTCGAATCCGCTTTCGAGATCGCACAGCGTCTTGATGTCTTCGGGAATCGAGGCGGGGTGTTCAATGGTCTCGCGATACATGTCCAGCATGTACAGCGTTCCGTCGGGGGCGTTGACAAAGTTCGCCGGACGAAACCAGTTATCGGTGGAGGTCAGGAATTCGCAATTGTCATCCGCTCGTTCCGCAATGAAGCTGATGCCATCTTCGGTCAGCTTCTTGCGATGGACCAGGTTCCCACCCACATCGCCGATGAAGACATTCCCGAGATAGTCAGCGGGATAGGCCCCCCCGCGATAGACCGTGATTCCTGTCGCCGAAGTGAAGAAACCAATCGGAACCAGTTCGGTGGGGGGCAGCCGCTTGGCAAATTCCGGATCCGCGGCACGGCGCGCCGTGCGAACGAGCCGCCACGGTTCAGCCGAGCTTTTGCGAAAGACGACTGCAGCGGCTCCTTCTTTGGCAATCGGGCGAATAACGCTGGGGATACTGAGTTGCGGATTGCGTTCCAGGTAGTGCAACGGCCAGGCGACATGGACAATGTGATTGCTGTTTGAGCAAATGAATCGCTCGCCATAGTCATCGATCGTATGACCAAACTGTTGGCCTCCCGAAACCATCGTGATTTCGTTCGTCATGGGGTCAAGTCGCAGGTCGCGACGGCCGGGCGTCAGCTTTCGTTCCGCAGTTGTTCCGTGCGCGGGAATCGTCAAATCGCCGCCCGCCATCCCCGATGAGAAATAGATTGCGTTGTCGCGTCCCCATTCCAATCCGTTTGCCAGCCCTTGCACATTCGTCTGGCTGAAGCCGCTACAAATGATGTCTTTCTGATCGGCGACATCATCGCCATTGAGATCCTTCATGTAGTACAGATGAGGCGGAGCGAGCACGTACACTCCCCCTTTCGAGCAACAAACTGATTGAGCCCAGCGCAGCTTGTCCGCGAAGATGATGCTCTTGTCCATCCGCCCGTCGGCATCCGTGTCCGATAGCAAGCGAATTCGGCTCCAACTCTCGGCCCGCTGATCGCGATACTTTTGAACTCGCTGCTCGGGAAGAAACGGATAGTCCGACATCTCGACCACGTACATCCGGTTGTGTTCGTCGAATGCCGCGTCAATCGGATCTGCAATCAGCGGTTCGCTGGCCACAAGCTCAAGCGAGAAACCATGCTGCAACCGGAAAGACTTCAACGCCTCATCCGGCGTCTTCGAAGGAATGCGCGGCATCAGTTCCGCGAGCGGTTTGTCTTCCGCTTGCAGTCCGGCCTGGTGATTGGGGAATCGACTGAGCAGAACTGTGACAACAAGTATCCAGGCCGTGTGTTTGAGACACATGTACTGGTTCTCCGCGGGTGGGATTCGGCTAAGGGGCTTCTGCAATTGAGAATACCGCGTCGCCACGATGAAACCACCCATCAACGAGAAAGTAGGCGGGACTCTCCTTTGGCTATCCGTCCGGCAGGTTTCGCCGCTTCAAACCGAAATTTGAGGATTCGGCGCTCCAAAACGATATTTCGCGTGAAAGCTGCGTCAGGTTTCCGGTTTCTTCTAGAAAACGGTCGGACTGCAGCGTATAAAAAACCGACCAGAGAGTATGTTTTGCAAACCATTCAGTTTCTGCCGTTAGAATAGGGAGCTTGCCATGTTGGCGACTTCGGAACTCCTCGACGCTGCGATTCGAGTGGTCTCGCGCGATGGGATGGGGGCGCTCACACTGGACGCGGTGGCTCGCGAAGCTGGCGTCAGCAAGGGTGGTCTGACTCATCACTTCGCCACCAAAGACGCGCTGATCACGGCGATGTTGGAACACTTTGCTCAGCGTCTGGTTCGTGAACTCGATCGCTTCGCGGCCGATGATCCGGATCTGGCGGGACGGCGAGTTCGAGCGATGATGAAAGTGGCCTATCCGGAGTTGCGAGATCCCGACGCACCTCGCCGTCGCCGCAAGAAGAGTGCAGCAGGCGCGACGTCCGAAGCGCAACAACTGTTTTACGCCGCGATTGCCGCATCGGTAGTCAATCCAAAACTGCTGGAGCCGCTACGACAACATGCCAGTGGCTTGCGGGACCGCATGATGCAGTACCCCGCCGATGGCCTGTGGCAGGTCATTACGTGGCTGGCGCTGGACGGTCTGATGATCTGGCAGATGCTGGGGTTAATGTCTGCGGACGACCCGCTGCACGGTGAGATTTTGCAGTTCCTTTTCAAATTGAGTTCGAATCCACCAGTCGCGGTCGTCAATCAGGAGGTGGAACATGTCGGCAGCTAAATCAATCAAGTCTGGGCGTCTGCTTGTCGGAACATTGGCGGTTGCGGCAATCGCCACGGGGATTGGGTTCGGGACCGGAATCATTGCATCCCGCTCCGAAACAGCGGCTCAAACGCATCTGCCAGTCGCGAACGAACTCAGGCACGTTGGTGCCTGGGGGCGGCTGGCCCCGCGGGGCGAAGTTCGCGCTCTGGCGGCACCCAGCACGATGGACGCGGTTCGTGTTGCCCGGCTGAACGTCGTTGAGGGTCAGCGAGTGAAAGAGGGCGATGTGATCGCCGTTCTGGACGCTCACGATCGCCGACAAGCCGCGGTGACTCATGCCGAGTCGATGTTGACGCTGGCTCAAGCCAGGCTCGAACAGGCGCAGGAATCGGCCAAACCTTCAGAGATTGCCGCTCAGGAAGCATTGATCGCTCGTCAGAAGCACGAACTGGCTCAAGCAGAAAACGACCTTAACCGCGAAGAGTCATTGAGGCAGCGGCAAGCGAGTTCACAGGCCGCACTCGAGCAAGCCAAACTGAAGAAAGATCAGGCCGTGCTTGTGATTCGCCAGAGCGAAGCCAACCTGGAGGCTCTGAAGACGCCTCGCAAGACCGACGTGATCGTTGCCGAACGCCAAGTCGACGAAGCACGTGCCGCCTTGAAACAAGCCGAAGCCGACCTGACGCTGGCGGAGATTCGCTCTCCGTCTGACGCGACCGTTCTGCGCATCCACGCTCGCAGCGGCGAACGCGTGGGAGATCGTGGCGTAGTCGAGATCGGCGACATTGATCAGATGTATGCCGTCGCGGAAGTGTATGAAGCCGACCTGGCTCGAATCGCTGTGGGCCAGCCTGCCCGCGTCCGCATTCCAACGCTGAAGCTGGACGTAAAAGGCGAAGTGGAGCGATTGGGATTTGTCGTTCAGCGGAAAGACGTCTTCAATACGGATCCCGTCGCCGACACGGACGCTCGCGTCGTCGAAGTCTGGATCCGATTGATCGATGCCCCCCAGGCAGTAACGCAGCTCTCTAATGCCCGGATCGAGGCGATCATTGATATCAGCGGTACCAAATAATGTGGCGTCACCTTCCCATCGCCTGGCTGCAACTCACGCACTCCAAGGCCAAGTTCGCGGTCGCCACGACCGGCGTCGTGGTCGCGGTGCTGTTGATGTGGATGCAGCTTGGATTTCTTGACGCACTCTATCGCAGCGGGACATCGGTGGCTCGACACCTGCGTGGTGATCTAGTGCTGATGAGTCCCAATACGAAGACGTTCATGCAGCTTGAGCCGTTCGCGAAGAGGCACATCGCACGCTCTCTGGGTCATGAAGACGTGCAGGATGTGAAAGCCATGTATGTCGGTATGGCGATGTGGAAGAACCCGTGGAACGGCGAGAAGCGTCGGCTGTTCGTATTCGGGATGGAGCCAGACTTCGCCAGCCTCGAAGCGCAGGACCTCGCGGAACTCTTGCCGACGACACTGGCGCCAGATGTGGGCATCTTTGATGCGGCGTCGCGTCCAGAGTTTGGTCCGGTGGCAGCGGCCATTCGTCGAGGCGAACCTGTTCAGGCCGAGATCAATGGTCGGCTCACACGAATCACCGGCGTCACGACGATCGGCGCGGGCTTTCAAGCAGACGGGAATTTCGTCACCAGCACCGCCAACTACCTGCGAATCATGAATGAACCTCGTTCGAGTACCGTCCACGTCGGACTGATTCATCTGAAGCCTGGCGCCGATAAGGCCCAGGTCAAACTCGACCTGATTCGGATGTACGGCAGCGAAATCACGGTGATGACAACTGACGAGGTGGTCGATCGCGAATACGCATTCTTGACACGGACGGCCCCCATCGGCTTTGTCTTCACCTTGGGGACGATTGTCGGCTGCGTGATTGGTTTCGCGATTGTTTACCAGGTGCTGTACACCGACATCTCAAATCACCTGCCACAGTTCGCGACGCTGAAGGCGATGGGTTACACGGACCGCTATTTGTCTGCTGTGGTCGTCCAAGAGGCGCTGATCCTGGCTGCGAGTGGCTTCATTCCGGGATCCATCCTGGGAATGATGCTGTTTGCGGTCGCGAAGGCAGCCACCATGTTGCCGATGTATGTGACGTGGGACCGTGCCATTGAAGTGTTCGTGCTGACATTCGCCATGTGTACCGTATCGGGATTGTTGGCGATGCGTCGACTTCGGGCCGCCGATCCCGCGGAGATTTTCTAAGGGCACGCAATGCTAAGCACCTCTGCGACATCAACGATCGTCGAACAGACCGGATCGGGCTCACCCGCGATTCGAGTCCGTGGGCTCAACCATTTCTTCGGCGATGGCGACCTGCGCAAGCAGATCCTCTTCAATATCGATTTTGACGTATTCCCGGGTGAAGTCGTCATCCTGACTGGACCATCCGGGTGCGGGAAGACAACGCTACTCAGCCTGGTCGGTGGCCTGCGAGCCATCATGGATGGCAGCGTACAAGTCTTAGGGCGCGAATTGTTCAATGCGTCTCAAGAAGAGATCATCGCATCGCGCCGCCAAACAGGGTTCGTGTTCCAGTTGCACAATCTGTTGGATTTTTTGACGGCTCGCCAGAACGTTCAGATGTCTGTCCAGCTCGACCCGGCCATCGATGCGACCGAACGGAAGCGACGCGCGGAGTCGATGCTGGAAAAGGTCGGCCTGTCCAATCGGCTGGATTACTATCCGTCCGCCCTATCAGGCGGTCAGCGGCAACGCGTTTCGATAGCCCGAGCCCTCGCCGGTGAACCACGCCTGATCCTGGCCGACGAACCGACCGCCGCGCTGGATAGTCTCTCGGGACGGCAGGCCGTGGAACTCGTCCAGAAGATGGCACGAGAACAAGGTTGCACCGTCCTGATGGTGACGCACGACTCCCGCATCCTCGACATTGCCGATCGCGTCGTCCGGATGGAAGACGGGCGAATGCAAACAACGTGACTGCCGTAGAATGTCGCGGTCCGAATCGAAAGATCTGATCGGAGCATCCACCGATGCTCCGATCGGCGTTTTACTTACTTCTTAAACGGGTGGACCAGCAGATCCAGATACAGGACGAATCCCATCAACCCCAGCAGGAACGCCATGCCTGCGTAGGTGGCACCAATCATCACTTTCTCGCTTGGTCGGCGGCGAGTGATCGCTTCCCACAACAGGAAGACCATGTGGCCCCCATCGAGTACCGGGATGGGCAGGAAGTTGAGCACCGCCAGATTGATGCTCAGGAAACCCAGGAACAACAACAGCGGAGCGAACCCATGCTCAACGATCTGAATCGCTGCCGAGGCGATACCGATCGGGCCATGCAGTTCCTTGGGCGAAACACGACCTGTAAACAGGCTGCTCAGCGTCAGATAGATGTTCATCGCCGAGTTGCGAGTGTAGTTCGACGACATCGACCAGGCGTCACCAAGGTTGTGAGCCTTCAGTTCGATAAGCAATGGTTGAGTCCGCAGGCCCAGGATCATTGGCAACGGCCAGCTTGGATCAGGTTCAGGGACCAGGTCGACTTTTCGTTCCTTCTGGTCTTCGATCAACGTTAAGCGAACGTGTCGCTGCGGAAGTTCCTGCATCTTCCAGAACGCGTACCCCCAATTGTTGGACTTGGCTTCTTTGTTGGGGTCATCCAGATCGATCGCAATCGATTTGTCTTTCAGACCGTCAGTGGCGGCGGCTGGCAAGAAGAGCTCAATTCGCTTCACTTTGGACAGGCGCTTGATGCCTTCCTTATCAGCGGCGCTACCTGGCTCAACCCCCAGCACCACGGGAATCGTATGAAATGCCACGCCAATTGCTGGAATGGCGATTGATTCGCCTTCCATGAATGGTTGATCGGTCCAACCTGGTTGATCAACGGGGTGGATCGTCAGGTCAACTTGCTTTGGTCCTCCCTCTTTGGGCTGACGAGTGACGCGGACATCAACATCCTGACCTTGCAGCTTCGCAAATTCGTTCGGCAACTTGAGCGGATCGAGTTCCTCACCAACGGTCTTGCCGTTGACCTTCACAAACTTATCGCCTTCCAAAAGTCCGGCGACTTCGGCAGGCGAACCCTTTTGGATCGATGCGATCGGGCCCGAATCCATTGACAGCCCCAGCGTGCGGAACACGTTGTCCTTCACGACAACGGTCTCTTTCGTCCCATTGCTTCGCTCGACTCCCACCTCAAGTGGCTCTGCAGTCTGAGCAGCCAACTTCTTTCGCATTTCCCAAAACGTGGTGACGGCTTCGCCATTGATGGATTTGATCGAATCCCCAGGCATAAACGGTGGCTCGGCGCTGGCAGCCGGTGTCCCTTCGGCGGTCGCTTTAATCTTCTCTGTCGGATCTTTGAAAACTTTCAAACTGCTGGAATGCAGCACGCCGATCTGCGGCAGAGACCCAGTCTTCCTGGGCAGAACTTCGATTTCAAAATGGCTGCCATCACGATGGCGACCTTCGATTGCCAACGGGGGTGACGACAGCGCCACGTTCAATCGCACTTCTTCAAACGTCAGAATGCGGCGACCGTTAATCTTCTCGATCAAATCGTCAGGCTGCAGTCCCGCCTGCCAGGCGGGCATCCCGGGACGGACTTCACCGATCACGGCAGGTGTTGTCTCGTAGCCAAGTGCGAACGCTCCCGCAACGAAGAACACCGCGGTGATCACGTTCATCGTGACGCCAGCGGAGATGATGGCCATCCGCTGGAAGACGTTCTTGGCAAGGTACGAGCGCGGATCCTGAGCGATCTCTTCATTGGTCAGTTGACTCGGGTCGGCATCGTCCTGACCCAGCATCTTGACGTAACCGCCGAACGGGATCAGCGACAGCGCGTACTCGGTCTCGCCCCACTTCCAACCAAACAGTATCGGTCCGAACCCGATGCTGAACCGTTCCACATTGACATTGCACCATTTGGCGACCGCAAAATGCCCGAGCTCGTGAAAGAAGATCACCATGCCCAGACCAATCGCGGCCCACGCGATGTTTACGCCGTTGGAGGCCAGATAGTTCAAGTTGTCCATCAACTTGGCAGCCAAGGTCAGCATTTCCATCGTCTCATCTCCTCGCGAGCCCACGCATCCTGACGCAGCAATTCGCTGAGCGTCGGATGGGGATCGTCGTTGTGCGCATTTAGAATTTCCCGGCAAGCGCGCGGGATATCAGCGAATCTCAAACGTCCTTCCAAAAATCGCTCAACAGCCACTTCGTTCGCGGCGTTCAAAACGGCACCGGTGGCACCGCCTCGTTGAGCGACCTCAAACCCTAACTGCAACGCCGGAAACGCATCCATGTCCGGCACCTGAAAATCTAACTGAGTCGATTGCGTCCAGTCCATCGTCGGGCTGACACCCGTCCACCGGTCTGGATATGTCAAAGCATACTGAATTGGCAGTTTCATGTCTGGTGGAGAAAGCTGTGCGATGACCGACCCATCAACAAACTCGACCATCGAATGAATGATCGATTGTGGATGAACGACGACCGAAATCTGGTCCGCGTTCAAGCCAAACAGCCAGCGGGCTTCGATGATCTCCAGAGCTTTGTTCATCATTGTGGCCGAATCGACCGTGATTTTCGGCCCCATCTGCCACGTCGGATGGGCCAAAGCTCGCTCGACCGTTACTTCTGTCTCTAATCGATGCTTGGACCAGCCTCGAAAGGGCCCTCCGCTCGCGGTCAGTACAATCCGCTTCACGTCGGCTGGTCGGCCAGACCGTAGGCATTGGAAAATCGCACTGTGCTCGCTGTCGACGGGAATCAACTCGGCCTTCGTCCGCGCCGCCAGTTCCATCACCAATGGACCGGCCACGACGAGTGTTTCTTTATTGGCGATCGCAACCCGTTTACCAGACTCAATCGCAGCCCAGGCTCCACGCAGCCCTGCGGCTCCGACAATCCCCACCACAACCGTATCAACATCGGGATGCGAAGCCAGACGCTCCACGGCCTCCGGACCAAACATCACTTCCGTCCCTTGCGGGAACTCCTCGGCTTTTACGGCGGATCGGTCATCGGCGTTGGAGACAATGGCCCAACGAGGGTTAAAACGTCGGCACTGTTCAGCCATCGATTGCCAACGACGATGTGCCGTGACTCCGGCCAGTTCCAGGCGATCACTATGAGCGGCGATCACGTCCAGGCAACTGGTACCGATCGAGCCGGTTGATCCGAGGAGGGCAATTCGATTTCGAGACTGTTGATTGGCATTCGCCAAGGCAGGGGACTCGCTCTTCATCGCGACTGGGAGGAATCGCCGCAACTCGTGGCAGCCATTTCAATTGCACGCTCCCTCATGCAGCCCCGCATTCTAGATAGCAAACCGAAACCGGGCAAGGGAGTTCCGGTTGCCGCTCGGTTTGGCCTCATAGCATTGGAGTCTGCGGACTGGATGTTACACTGCCCTGCACAAATTGATCTGACTTCCGACTTCTTCAATTCCCATCCGTGTCGATCAACCTGAAGCTCACCCATGCTGGACACTGCAGAGCCCTCGCCGCCATTGCTGGACTGCCGCAACATCGGCGTGCGGTTTGGCGGAGTGATCGCCCTTCACGGAGTCGATTTTGACATTCAGCCCGGCGAAGTCCACGGTCTCGTCGGCTGCAACGGTGCCGGGAAAAGCACCCTGATGAAGGTGCTGGCCGGTGCCGTCCCCGAATATACGGGAGAGATCAAGATCGACGGGCAACCCGTGCGACTGCATTCCCCCCGCGAAGCGCTGACGCAGCGGATCGCCATGGTCTATCAGGAGTTATCAGGAATCGGCGCACTAACCGTGGCCGAAAACCTCTGCCTGGGACGACAACCGACTCGCTGGGGCCGAATCGACTGGAATCGCATGAATCGCGAAGCCGCGGCATCGCTGGCAGAACTCGATATCCAGATCAATGTGAAGCGGCGGCTGGATTCTTATCCATTGGTGATTCGGCAGATGGTCGAAATCGCCCGCGGACTGCACAGCGGGGCCCGGATCTTGATTCTGGACGAACCAACCAGTGCACTCAGCCTTCCGGAAGCCAGACGCCTGTTCGAACTGATCGCGAAGTTGAAGACCCGTGGGGTCGCGATGGTCTTCATCAGTCATTTCATTGAAGACGTGCTGGCTATCTGTGATCGTGTGACGATCCTGCGCGACGGCCGCAGGTTGCAGACGAAACGGTCCGGTGACCTCAATCGCGCGAGCATTCTGCATCAGATGGTCGGCGAAGAACGCGAATCGGCCGCGGACGAGAAGACAGAAGCAACGCTCCCTCCGACCGGCAAGACGATGCCGCGATTGGCAGTAAAAAACCTTCGTCAAGGCGTTCGGTTCCAAAACATCACCTTGGACGTGAAGCCCGGAGAATGTCTGGGTCTGTATGGATTCGTGGGGGCTGGCCATCAAGAACTGGTCCAGGCCCTGGCTGGCGCTCTTCCAATCGACGCCGGCGAAATCACGCTCGATGGACACCGGATGCGAGCCGGCGACGTTCCGTCTGCCGTGTCGAAAGGAGTCGTTCTCGTCGCCGCAGATCGGGCCCAAACACTGGCGCGTCGTGCGTCAATCGCTCACAATGCGACGCTCGCTCATCTCAAGCGGACAGTCGGATCATGGATTACGGGTCGCAAGGAACTGAGCGTTTGTCAGCCGTTACTGGAACGCGTCGGATGTCGACCACCCAACCCCAGGCTTCGCGCGGGTGCCCTCTCTGGCGGGAATCAGCAGAAGGTCGTTTTAGCCAAATGGCTGCTGGGGCCGATCCATGTGCTATTGCTCGAAGAACCAACGCGAGGGATGGACGTGCATGCCAAGGCTGAAGTGATGGAGTTGGTTGCTCAGCAAAAGCGGAATGGTGCG
>CBIHQO010000018.1:0-19548 GCA_966211735.1 uncultured Schlesneria sp. | reverse complement strand
AGATTGGCGACAACAGCTTCCATCCCGGCGCTGCCCGTACCGCTAACTGCCAGTGTCATGCGGGTTTGTGTCCGAAACACTTCCCGCAGCATGGTCTGAGTTTCGTCCATGATCTTCAGGAAGTAGGGATCCAGATGCCCAACGGTGGGGGCAGCCATCGCCAGCAGGACGCGAGGGTGAATGTCGCTGGGACCAGGCCCCATGAGAATTCGGCGTGGAGGAGCCACTGGACCGGGAATAAAGTTGGTCATAAGTCTCTCGCAATGCAATGTGGCAGGACAGGCTGGAATTGCGTCGTTCAACCGTCAAGATGCCGCCCGGTGTGGCGAGATGCAAGGATGAAATCACTCGTCGGAGTATTGCGAATCGCGAATTGCAAAATGCAGATTGAAAATTGGTAAAGCGAGACCGCAATAGTCCCCTCAACTCATCACCTCAATGGATACAGACAGCGCACGTTGTCAGAATGTTCCGGGACGCGACAATCGAGGCACCCAAGAAAGCGACATCATGAGCTTGTTCCCACGCGAGGAGATTCTCACACGGCTGCGTGCCAAAGTCGCGGCCGGTCAGCCAATCATTGGCGGCGGTGCCGGAACCGGGCTGTCGGCGAAGCTGGAAGAGGCTGGGGGCATCGACTTAATCGTCATTTATAACTCGGGGCGGTTTCGCATGGGGGGCCGAGGGTCGCTGGCGGGGATGATGCCATACGGTGACGCGAACGCCATCGTCATGGATATGGCTCGCGAAGTTTTGCCCGTCGCACGAAAGACCCCCGTGCTGGCCGGCGTCTGTGGGACTGACCCATTCCGAATGATGCCGTTGTTCTTGAAGGAAGTGCAGGCCGCGGGGTTCTCGGGAGTACAAAACTTTCCGACCGTCGGTTTATTCGACGGCAACTTCCGAGTGAACCTGGAAGAGACTGGAATGGGCTACGGCCTGGAAGTCGACATGATTCGCCTGGCGCGCGAACTGGGGTTGCTGACGACACCCTACTGCTTCAACGACGACGAGGCCGCAGCGATGGCCGGCGCGGGTGCCGACATCCTGATTCCGCATATGGGTCTGACCACAAAGGGAATGATCGGCGCGACAACCGCAGTGACGTTGGAAGAATCCGCCCGGCGCTGTCAGTCGATGCACGATGCCGCCAAACGAGTGAAGCCAGACATTCTGGTGCTGTGTCATGGCGGGCCGATCGCCGAACCCGAAGACGCTCAATATATCCTGGACCACACTGAAGGGATCGTCGGCTTCTATGGGGCCAGTTCGATGGAACGCCTGCCAGTGGAACCGGCAATTACGAATCGGATTCGGGAGTTCACCGGGATCAAGTTCCGTCGCTAGATGCATTTTTGTAGCTGATCTGGTTGTCAGAAAGGATTCTTCGATGTTTGACAGCGCCATCGCGATCAATGAGTTTCAGTGCAAAGGCTTCGAGAAGATCGCTGCCGATATTAATGAGCAGTCGTTCTTTGAACCAAGTGCGGGTCATGGTCATCCACCCGCCTGGATTATCGGGCATTTGGCAATCTCGGCCGAGGCGGGGATGCAATACTTCGGTCGAGCGATTGCGCATCCGGAGTGGTCGCCCATCTTTGGGAT
This sequence comes from uncultured Schlesneria sp., assembly GCA_966211735.1. GTDB lineage: Bacteria > Planctomycetota > Planctomycetia > Planctomycetales > Planctomycetaceae > Schlesneria. Next base: position 17,943 of record CBIHQO010000018.1, on the reverse strand, counting down.
TGGTTCGTCAGGGCAGGTCACTCCGAGTGAAGCGCTTCGTAAAGAGGTGCTGCAAACAGCATTGCTCCAAAACTATCAAGGCTTGCGAGAGTTCGCCGCACAAGCTTCACCGGACGCGATGTCGCAACCGCATCGCCTCCCATTCTTTGGCGAAACGCCAATCAAGACCGTCGGCGACTGCATCACCTTGCTGCTGACGAGTCACTTCGCGTCTCATCTGTCGCAATTATCAAGTTGTCGTCGCGTCGCGGGATTCGCGCCGTTGTTCTGATGTGCGCGATTCAATCTGTTGCTTCAGCTCTGACGGAAAACTAGAGCGCATTCCATCGAGCTGCGGCGTCCCGCGAGCAGAAACCCACTGTCTAACCCATGTCTCAACGCGACTCGGAAGTGCGACCCGCATTAGTAAGTCGCCATCGCCAGCCAACCCATGCCGATCAGTAGCGTTGCCAACGTCACCGGGATACCCACGCGACAGTACTCGGCAAGTGTGATCATCACGCCCTGCTTTCGCGCATTTTCGACGACGATCAGGTTGGCGACGGAACCGAGCACAGTCAGATTTCCCGCCAGCGTGCTGGACATCGCCAACGCCAGCCAGGCGGTTTCCTGAACTGCGAGTGGCATGTCAGGTATGATCGGTTTGAAGAGCAGCACCGCCGGGACGTTCGAAACGAGGTTCGATAAGATCACCGAGGCTGCACTGAGCATGACGATCGGAGACGTGCGGAGAACTGTCCACTGATCGACACCCGCGTGACGCATCACGTGAACTTCAAATGCGTTCACGACGACAAACAGGCCCGCAAACATCACGAGCAACCCCCAGTCGACTCGGTGATAGATCTTCTCCGGCTTGATCCGATCGAGCAGCATGATTGCTGCGGCGCCGATGGCGACGATGGCCATGGGAGCGCCAGCAAAGAACAACGCGACTGCTGCCGAGGTCACGACTAGGCCCTTTGTCAGCAATGATCTTTTCCGCGAGTGCATCGGCCGTGATTCGATGGAGTTATCAGCCAGGCGATCCTGATTTCCGGCTGGGGAGGCCTTCAACACCGAGCGAAATAAGTAGAGCGTAATCAGGTAGGAAACGACCAGACCCACGAACGCGATTGGAGCCAGCTTGGCGGCGAAGCGCAGGTAGCTGATCTGCGACAGTCCGCCGATAATCATGTTCTGGGGGTTGCCGGTGAGCGTGGCCGTCGAGCCGACATTGGACGCGATGGCCAGTCCGATTAAATGCGGCTTGGGATTGATCTTCAGATGCCGCGTCACATGCAGCACCAGCGGCGTCAGGGCCAGACAGACAACGTCGTTCACGAGCAGTGCCGACAAGACGCCAGATAACAGCATCACAACAGCCAGGAGAGTGGAAGGCTGATGCATGTGCGAGAGGGCGCGGCCCGCCAGGATCTCGAAAAAGTCGGCTCGTCGCAGGAATTCGACGACGATCATCATGCCAAGCAGCAGCACAATCGTGGCAAAGTCGACGGACTTCGCCGCCTCGTCAAACGTCAGCAGGCGACAGCCCAGCACCGCTGCCGCTCCCGTAAGTGCGATCCCGGTCCGATCGATTCTGAGACCGGGAAAACCACCCAGAGCCAACCCCAGATAAGTCGTTCCAAATACGATAATGGTCAGCCAGAAGGCAACCGACTCCGACATGCAAGCAATCTTTCGACAGGAGTTCGTTGCCGGGACTATCAGGGAACGAGACGGAACGGCTGTATACCGTACCGCGTCATGGATGACAAATAGAATGATCGGTGCTCGCTTCGGTTCCCGTCACAGATCCCGGTGGACTGTCCGGAAGGTCATGGATCTCATGAGACCGGGCGGCAGAAGTGACGGCTTAAGAGAGCAACGTTTTTACGGTTCGCTTTCCACACAACGTCGAACATATCGCCGACGATGGGGACCGCCCCAATTCCAACGTCAACGGCGACGTTCCAATACATCTTCGCGAGGATCCACTTGGGAGCGCCCAGTCGTCGGGCTTCCCCGATCAGCCACAACGAGAATGCCCCTGCGACCAAGTCGCCAATCCCTGGGATCAGGCCCACAATTGCATCCAAGCCAAACTGGATATTTGTTCCGGGGATCTGGAATTGGCCATCCATCAACTCGGCGATCTTGCGGAGTTGCTCGATCCGCGCATACTTTTCGGGGTCGGTGATCAATTCGGGAATGCGTTCGATTGTGGCCATTGGATCCTCGTTGTCGATTCAATCGCCGCTAGAAATTCGAAGGCGAATTGCAGACGCGCGAATTATAGCGCTGGAGTTTGGTTCGTCAGCCCTGTCGAACCAACGGACATCATTTTTGGCAATCTCTGCCGGGCACTTACATTCTGCGCTGACTCGCCAGTGATGCCTTAGCTGAATAACGGGGTCATCAATTCACCGTCTTCCAAGGCATCAATCGCGCGGCCATCCGGTGTCATCAACGAAACGTGCGGATCGATTCCCAGCGAGTCCAGAATGGTGTAACAGACATCTGCCGGGGCGTAAGGACGCGTCGTCACGTGAGCCCCCTGCTTGTCGGTCGCGCCGATCACTTTGCCGGGTTGTACTCCGGCTCCCGCGAACAGCAGGCTCGCTGCTGGTCCCCAGTGATCGCGGCCAGCGTCTTTGTTGATCAGTGGTGTGCGACCGAATTCACCGAAGCAGGCCACCAGGGTGTCCTTGAGCATCCCGCGCGCTGAGAGGTCTTCAATTAACGCTGAGAAACCGAGGTCGAATTCGGGAAGCTTCTTGTCGCACGCCTCGAAGATCTTGCCGTGATGGTCCCAGCCGCCGTAGTTCACCGTCACGAACCGAACACCCCCTTCGACCAACCGCCGAGCCATCAAGCAGCTTTGACCAAAGGTATTGCGACCGTAGCGATCTCGCAGCTTGATGTCTTCCTTCTCAATCGCGAAGGCCGATTGAGCCTGCGGCGACAGAATCATCTCCGCGGCGCGCCCACGGAACTCATCGTATGTCGCCAGTTGATCGTTCCCGCGCACTTTGTCACTGAGTTGATCGATCGTCGACAGGAACGTCTTGCGACGGTCGGCTCGAGTCGAATCGCGGTTCGCGACGGCGACGTCCTTCACACCGAAGTTTTCCGCGTTGGGATCGCCCGTCTTAAAGGATTCGTAGCGACCACCCAAGAAGGCACTTCGGCCCAGTTCCCATGTGAACGACGGATTGCGCGGGATGGCCATGTACGGGGGCAGCACACCGTTAAAGCCCAACTCGTGAGCGGCCACCGCTCCGATTGCGGGATAGTCACCGAATGGCGATCCGAATCGGCCCGACAGGACCCAGTTCGTCGCCGTTTCATGATGGTCATTGTTATGAGCCCCCGACCGAACCAGGGCCACCTTATCCATACAACCCGCCATCTTCGGCAGCAGCTCACAGACTTGTGTCCCCGAGACATTCGATGCGATGGGCGAGTACTTTCCGCGGATCTCCGCCGGTGCATCGGGCTTCATGTCGAAGCTATCGTGATGAGTGAGCCCTCCGCCGAGGTAGACCAGAATGACCGACTTGGCTCGAGCCGTTGAAGCGGCCCCTTTTGATTCGGCCGCGTGCGCTTCTTGCCGCAGCACGCTCGCCAGCGACAACCCGCACAGGCCCAGGCTGCCGACCTGCAGAAAGTCGCGTCGTGACGCGCCGTTGCAGAGCTTGGTTAGATCGGACGAGAGAGTGATATCGAGCATGATAGTTCTTTCAACGGCGATCTGTTGATCGCTATTTCGATGGATTCAAGCGATCTCGCACGAACGATGGCAAACCTTGAAACGCAGCTTGATAGGTCATTCCCATCGGCACATTGATGTATCGGTTCGAACTCAAGAACAATGGCATATCGATCATCTCATCCCCAACCGCAAGATGCTCCACGTAGGCGATCGGTTGAGAATCTGCAGTGTACGAGGCCAATGTCAGCGGCTGATTCGAAGGAAGCACATATGCTTCATCGTCGAAACAATCCCAGATGGCCCCATGCATGCCCGATGGATCGAATTTGCCGGGCGGAAGCAAGTCGGCAACCAAAACGTGAACGGACTGCAGCAACGCTGCCTCTGCCTTGTCGACAAACTCCTCGACGTGAGATCGGCGGTCTTTGTTAGCGGGTGATACGATTTCCATGAATGCGACAATCTGATGCCCACTGACATGCCGCACGGCAAGCGTTCGTTGCAACGACCTCAAGGTAGAGGCCATCAGTTTTCGTTGCGTCTTCGGTGGAGCGTCAGCGACGATGAGTCCGCCTGAATTGTCTGTTCCCTCTGCCACTTCTGCTTCTGGCGAGTGGAGTGTCAAGACGTCCGCGATCCGGCTACCAGCATGTTGCTCGGGAAGGGCGTAGTATCCCGTGGGAAGCAATCCTTTGTTTAAAGCTTCGCTCATGTGCGTGATCCACGCTGTGTGGAACGCATGAAACGTCGCTGCATCCGTTTTTGTCCAATCATGTACGGGCATGAGCCGTCTCGATTTCAATCAGTGATTGAATGAAAATTCCTTGGAGTTCAACAACGCCCACATCAAATCGCGGAAGATCTCTTCTCGCGATCCCTGATTCAACTGGCTGGTGATCGCGTTGATCTCTGTCTGGTTCGGCTTGCGTGACAATGTCGTCAGGAACAATCGATTGATCGCAATGGTATTGTCGGGTGTTCCCTTCAACATCGCGGCCAGATAGCCATTTCCCGCTTCGATCTTCCGGGATATCGTGTCGCCGTTCTGCAGATGCAACAGTTGAGACATCGTCACGTCACCTTGTCGTTCACAGGCACACGCGGTCACTCGATCGGATCGCCCAAACAGACGCAGGAAGTACGAATCCAGTCCAGGATCGTCCAACTGCTGAGCTCGCAGACCTTCGGGATAGCCGGGAAACTGATCGGGAATCGCGGTCACCTGGCTGAAGGCATCCAGCAACAGTTCGGCGGGCAGTCTACGAGCGTAGTAGTGTGACTAGAACTTGGTGTCGGCTTCATTCTCGGCCAGCGTTTCGGAACTGGTCTGATACGTTCGCGAATTCAAGATCGTCCGCATCAGGTGCTTCATATCGAACCCGTGAGCCGCGAAGTCTTCGTTCAGGGCCTTCCATAACGGCGGATTCGACGGAGGATTGCTGGCTCGAATGTCATCCACCGGTTCGACAAGGCCGACGCCCATGTAATGTTGCCAGATTCGATTGACGATGCTGCCGTTGAACGATTCGTTCCGACCGCTGGTCATCCAATCGACCAGCGCGACACGTGGATCGCTACCCGGCGCGATCGCCAGGTCCGCACGATCCAGCGGTTGGGCTTTCAACTGTTCATTGGTCCGCGGCTGGCCCACGGTGATGGGCGACATCCTGACACGTTCGATTTCGGCGGCAACACCTTCGATCTGCTTGCGCAGCTCCGCCAGTTTCTGTTCTCGCTGCTTGGCCTCTTCTTCTTTTTCAGGGACCGGAGTCGCCTCCTTCTCGGCCAATTGCTTCTGAAGATGGGCCCGATGCCGGTGCTGGTTCTGTTGATGGGCGGTCGCCTGCATCAACTCGTTCTTTCCATTTGGCGGCTACTGACGATCGAAAGCGACTCGCGAGAAGAACGCGGCGAAGTGGTAGTAGTCGTCTTGCGTGTATTTCTCGAGCGGATGGTTGTGGCACTTGGCACAGCCAATTCGTGTTCCCAGAAATGCCTGAGCCACACTCGCAACCACATCCGACTGTTGCGTCTGACGGAACTCGCCAATCGTGACGACGTAGTAGCCAACTTCAGGATGCTGGTCGCTGTCTCCCGACGAGGTGAGCACGGCACGAACCAACTCGTTCCAGGGACGATTCGCGGCCACTTGTGATCGCAGCCACTGATGGAACGCGCGGACACCTTTCACGCCTCGGACATCGTGATCCCGCTCCTTGCGATTCTGAAACAGATCCGCCATCAGCATCGTCCACAGGTCCACGAACTCAGGACGCTGTAACAAGGATTCGATGAGCTGTGCTCGCTTGTCAGATCGAGCGTCCGCGAGGAACGCCTCGACTTCAGCTTCCGTCGGCAAGGTGCCGATCGTGTCGAGGAACACTCGTCGAATGAACGCCTCATCTGACGCTGCTGACGAGGCGGGGATGCGCAGTGCCGTCAATTTCGCGAAGACGTGATCATCGATGAAGTTGCCCGGTGTCGCAGTGTTGGGGGCTTGAGCAATCGCTGGTCGACCAAAGGGGACCGAGATCACCTGCACCGCAACCTGTCCCTGGTAGTGAGCACGAACAGCGGTTTCACCATGACGCAGGACTTTCAGCTTGCCGTGAGAATCAACTTCCACCAGGCCCGCATCATTGGAAGCAAACTGGGTCAGCCACGTCACATCCCGAGTCGATCCGTCCGAATACTTGGCCGTGACGATCAACTGCTGCTGATCGCCAACCTTCATCGTCTGCACATCGGCGGGACCGGACGCGTCGTTCGAAGTGACCGTCAGACCAGTGATCTGCGACTCTCCCTTTACCGGTCCTGGTGCTCCCGCTTTTAGCCATTCCAGCAAGACCTGATGAGCTTTTGAGCCGGGGTCGAGTAACTTCGCGCCACCATGCGGAACTTCACCAAGTGGTTTCCGAAGAAGCAGGCTATCCTCGGGAACGACCAGACTGACACGCCGGCCTTCTTGTTCTTTCACGATCCAACCGTGATCCAGTTCCGGTGCATACCCGCGGAGCGACAGCCGGAATCCGTTCTGGCCAGCTCCCTTCCCGTGACACGCTCCCTGATTGCAGCCGAAGCGAGTCAGCACGGGTTCCACGTCATTCACAAAAGACGGTACCGAATCGGCCGAGAATGCCGGTGTCGCACTCCAGACAACGGCGCAGCACCAAACCAGGCAGGCGGATCGGGTCACGGCAGGTATCTCGGTGGGCAAAGCAGGAGGGCGATTTCGATCTGAAAGTCTAATCGACCAGTTCGGGCCGCTCAATCGAATTTTCGATAGGGGAACTTCAAAGCAGGCAGGAATTTATAGCAATCAGGTTGGTCGGCGATGGTGCCACATCAGGCGGGGTGGCTGAGCAAGGTGGTCTAACGCTTGTGGAGCTCTGGCGATTCCGGCGCCGAAGTTACGAAAAACAGCTCGAAACTAAATTGGATATTGACATCCGATTTAGACGATTCTAAGCTTGCTCCCGAAAGTGGATATGTTTATCCATTTTTGTCGGCGGGATCACAATTCTGGAATTTACCAAAGGGACTGATCGATGAAGCACATCAATGAAACACGCCTGGAGTCGGACTTGGCCTATCGCTTTCAGTACTTGGCCGAGTTTGTCGGATTCGGGGAGGATGAAATTGTGGCGATTCATGCGGCGGCGGCTGCGATCGCGCCGCTCGTACCCAGTCTCGTCAATGCGGTCTACGACAAACTCCATCTGTACGATGCCACTTGGCGGCACTTTGTGCCACGTCAAACAGGATACGAAGGAGTTGTTCCGACAACTTTGGAAGACGTGACGCCTGATCACGAGATGATCCAGTTTCGCAAGGAACATCTCGGCCGTTACTTAGCCGCTCTGGTGACTCGACCGTACGACGCGAAGATGGTGGGCTACCTCGACATGGTCGGCAAGATGCACACACCAAAGGCAGGTTCGAAAGAGTTGGATGTGCCGTTGGTCCAGATGAACGCCCTGCTCGGCTTTGTGGCCGATGCGCTCACCGCGACAATCATGAACCTCGGCTTGGAACGAGCGACCGAAGTTCAGACGCTACGAGCGTTCAGCAAACTACTTTGGTTGCAGAATGATTTGATCAATCGGCACTATCAGCATGCGGCCGCTGTCTAAGAAGTCGCCACGCTGTATTGGGGAAAAAGCTGGCACCTTGCATCGAGCCAAGGTGCCGTCGGTGTCAGACCGCTCTGCGGGAATACAGTCACGTTACGCCTTGGCTTCGACAGCCGGCGCTGAAGTCGCTGGCTTTGGCGGATGCGGGTGTGGCGTGAAGTAAGCCACCACGACGATGCAGATCGCCATTCCAAAGATCCCCACGTACAACATCGGGTTGGTTTCGGCCTTGGTCGTCAGTACAGCCACAATTGCGCTGACAGAGACTGCCGTTCCGAAGACGATCGGCATCACGATCTGCGGCATGGCCGTTCCACCTGTGAACATCGCCAGTGTCAGCGTCAGAGCTCCCCAGGCACCCAGTGTTCCTGCGGCAAATCCCCAGGCCATCCCTTCCATCGTGAAATTAAAGAACGGCTCGCTTGGCTTTCGCGTATAGGCCATTCCAACCAAGCCACCAATGATCCCCCAGACCAGATAAGCCACGCCGATCATCACGTAAGGCTTGAAGGCACTTTTTTCGAAAGCCCGCGCCTGACCTAAGACAGGGCCATAGGTCCCCCAGAACAAACCGGTCAGCAGTGCGAAGATTACGGGCATCGACGAATTCATGGCAGGGCTTTCTGAAGTTCAAAAAGGATTCTTGGCGAGGCCCCTATGGTAGCCGCGCGGCCACCGCACGAAAACAGATCCGGCCGAACGCGATCAAATTCGGAGAGGGTGATGTGGAACCCGAATCGGTGCCTCGGTTGCTCCATTCCTTGAGCCGCTTTACACTTCCAGCGGCCAACAAGAACTTGCCTGACCTCCCACCTTCAATAAGCCTCACCCGGAGAACGACATGTCTGCGCCCGCACCTGTTGAAGCAAAGGGTTTGACGGCGACTCAATGGCTGATCTGCGTGATCGCATCAATCGGGTTTGCCTTTGATATCTACGAACTGCTGATGCTGCCTCTGATTCTGCGACCCGCCTTGCTGGAACTCACAGGTGCCCCTCCAGGATCGGAAGTATTCCAGATGTGGGTCGGCCGCCTGTTCTACATTCCTGCTTTCGCCGGTGGATTGTTTGGAGTATTGGGCGGCTACCTGACCGACCGACTTGGTCGACGACGAGTATTAACCTGGAGCATCCTGTTGTATGCCTTCTCCGCATTTGCGGCCGGGTATTCGACCAGCATCTGGATGCTGCTGTTCTTCCGCTGCACGACATTTATCGGGGTCTGCATCGAGTTCGTCGCGGCCGTGGCGTGGCTGGCAGAGTTGTTCCCGAACCCACATCAACGCGAAAAAGTTCTGGGCTACACCCAGGCCTTCTCCTCGATTGGTGGATTGCTGGTGGCCGTCGCGAACGAATTGGCATCCACATACGGCTCGAAGTGGTTCACGATTGCGATCCCCGGATTCCTGGCGAGTGTCGGCACGATTGCTCCTGAACATCAGCACGAAGCATGGCGATACACGTTGATGTCAGGACTGCTTCCAGCCATCCCGCTGATCTTGATTCGCCCGTTCCTGCCCGAGTCGCCTGCCTGGGCGCAAAAACGCGCTGCGGGAACGTTGCGACGACCAAGCATCGCCGAATTGTTCTCACCGCAATTGCGAAAGACGACCATCGTCACGGCACTCATGTTTGCCTGCAGCTACGGAGCGGCCTTTGGTGCGATCCAGCAGTTCCCACAGATCGTTCCGGGTCTAGCCGACGTAAAGGCCAAGGTCCTCTCGGCACAAGAAAAGCTCGAGCTTCCACCCAACGAAGAAGCTGCGAAGAAAAAGAAAATTGGAAAGCAGCGTGAGATCGAGCAAAAAGTCGCTTCTCAATACACAAAGATGCAGGAAGTCGGCGGCTTGCTTGGTCGATTCCTGCTGGCCTTTCTCGCTGTGCGAATCGTTAGTCGACGCGCGTTGCTGCGAACATTCCAGATTCCCGGCATGATCCTGATGCCACTGATCTTCTACTTCTTCCTGACGATCGAAAACAAGCAGTTCTACGTCCTCGATCTCAGCTCGATCCTGCTTGGAGAGTTGCCGGTCACCACGATGTCAATCGGTGCCTTCATCGCGGGTCTCTTCACTGTGGCTCAATTCAGCTTCTGGGGGAACTATCTGCCCCAAGCCTATCCTGTTCACTTGCGTGGAACCGGAGAAAGCTTCGCGGCTAATATTGGCGGTCGCATGCTGGGGACCTCATTCGCCTGGGTCACCGCCACGATCGCGGGTATGCCAGGAACTCCTGGTGCGACACCCGCGATGAAGTATGCTTACACGGCCGCCGGGGTGGCGCTGTTCGTGTATGTCTGTGGCTTCATCCTGAGCTTCTTCCTGCCGGAACCCGTTCCTGGTGCCCATGACGAGTGACGTTTGGTTAACGCGAGAGTGACGTGTGCCTCTGTCGCGACAATTCCCGACAGGGGCCGCTTCTTACCCGCGTGCTGCTCCGCCACAGACACCTCTCTCCGAAAAGCGGAGCGAGTGCGCCTTATCGCTGCAGGCTTCTCTGATTACAATCCTTTCGGCCGGACAGACGCTCCGTTCCGGCGAAGATGATCATATAAGGGAAGCTTTTCATGTCCACGGACGAGACTCCGTCTGCACCGACCAACTTCATTCACGAAATCATCGAAGCTGACAACATCAGCGGTAAGTTCGGCGGGCGAGTTCACACGCGATTTCCCCCCGAACCGAACGGCTATCTGCACATCGGCCATGCGAAGTCAATCTGCTTGAACTTCGGCACGGCGAAGAAATACGGCGGCAAGTGCAATCTGCGGTTCGACGACACCAACCCCACCAAGGAAGATGTCGAATACGTGGACTCCATTCAGGAAGACGTCCGCTGGCTGGGCTTCGAATGGGACGCTCTGTTCTACGCTTCAGATTACTTCGAACAGATCTATCAATACGCCGAGCAACTGATGGAGAAGGGGTTCGCGTACGTCGACAGCTCGACGCTTGAAGAAATCCGGTCGCAACGCGGTACCCTGACTGAACCTGGCAAAAACAGCAAGGATCGTGATCGGCCCGCCGCCGAAAACCTGGACCTGTTTCGACGGATGCGCGCGGGTGAGTTCGCGGATGGAGCGTACGTTGTCCGCGCCAAGGTCGATATGGCTCATCCGAATATGAACATGCGCGACCCCCTGCTCTACCGCATTCGCCACGCCGACCATCATCGGACTGGCGACAAGTGGTGCATCTATCCGCTGTACGACTTCACCCACGGCTACAGTGATTCGATCGAACAGATCACACATTCGATCTGCACCCTGGAGTTCGAAAACCATCGGCCGCTGTACGATTGGCTGATCGATGTACTGGGCCTCTATCATCCGCAACAGATCGAGTTCGCCCGGCTCAACCTGACTCACACGATGATGAGCAAGCGCAAACTGCTGGAACTGGTTGAGACCGGAGCGGTCACCGGCTGGGACGATCCACGCATGCCAACGATCGCGGGCATTCGGCGACGCGGCTATACGCCAGCGGCCATGCGAGCCTTCTGCGATGAGATCGGCGTGACGAAGTTCAACGGCCTGACCGAAATGGTCGTGCTGGAAAACGCCGTCCGAGCGGACCTCAACAAGAACGCGCCTCGCGTGATGGCTGTGCTGAAGCCATTGAAGGTCGTCCTCACCAACTATCCGGACGATCAAGTCGACGAACTCGAAGCAGTGAACAATCCGGAAGACCCCGCAACGGGAACTCGCCAGGTTCCATTCTCAAAAGTTCTGTACATCGAACAGGACGACTTTATGGAGAATCCACCGAAGCAGTTCTTCCGACTGGCTCCCGGACGAGAAGTCCGTCTGCGCTGGGCCTACCTGATCACTTGCCAGGAAGCGATCAAAGATCCGGCCACTGGCGAAATCATCGAACTCCGCTGCACCTACGATCCGGCCACCCGAGGCGGCAATGCTCCCGACGGACGCAAAGTGAAATCCACGATTCACTGGGTCTCCGCCGAGCACGCCCTCTCTGCCGAGGTCCGACTCTACGATCACTTGTTCGCGATCGCCAATGTCGCCGATATTCCCGATGGCGATGATTGGAAGAGCCACCTGAATCCCAAGTCGCTGACAGTCGTCCCCGATGCCAAACTCGAACGGTCACTGTCGACAGCCCAAGCTGGTTATCGCTGCCAGTTCGAACGACTCGGATACTTCTGCGTCGACAAGGAATCACAGCCTGACAAACTGATCTTCAACCGCACCGTCACTTTGAAAGACGATTGGGCCAAGATCCAGAAGAAGGGTGGCTGATCCAGTCATCCACCAATTCACGCAATCGGTCCCCACGGATTCCGCGCGGTTGCCATCGACAGCGAAGGCAACCGGCTCGCTTTACACTCGAGAGTCGAGTCGTGAAGCGTTGCCTTAGCGGATAATCAGCGTCTTCAACTCGGCGATGATCTGGCGTTCGCCAGCGAGGACGGTCATCAGGATACCGATCGCATCGACATCGTCGATGCAGGTGTGAGCCGCTTCGTCCAGTTCCGCCACGATGGCATTCTGGTTCTCGATGATTCGAGGCAGCAGCGCCTTCAGCGACAGAAAGTGCAGGTCTGTAAATTCGGAGGGATACAACCCGAATTCGATCGGCCAGCGACGTTCGGTCAACAGGTCGATCAACTGCTCGGTGTGGTGTTTCTGCTGAGTGATCAGCCGTGCGACGGCATCTCGAGCGGCACCGGCATTGGCTGGCGACCAGGGGCTGACCTCGCCGACAAACTGCAGCAGGCTGCAACTCAGGTCGACGACCAGTTGGTTCAGTTGCGTATTGTGCTGGATGCAGGCCATGGGCGATCCGAGAGAGCGAGTTGCGAGGGCGGGGGATTCAACTGCGTCCACGTTGCGTTCCACTATCAGAAGAAAGCTGCCGCTGCGTGGTTGGCCACTCGGCTTAGAGGCTGAATGATGATCCCCAGTACCAGCACCATCCCGCACACCAGCATGACATACATTCCAGACGGCGAGTTGGACGGCATTGAGACCTGTCGAGCATCGACGGGGCGGACATCGATACACATGACCTTGGCAATTCGCAGATAGTAGAACAAGCTCAGCACGGTGTTCAGTCCACCCGCAGCCAGCACCACCCACATGAACCAGTGGATGCGCGTTGCATCAAACAAGGCCGCGAAAATGAAGAACTTCCCATAGAACCCGCCGAGTGGCGGCAGACCCACCAGACTGAACAGGCAGATGGCCATCCCGACTGCCAGCAATGGGGCTTGTTGGATCAAGCCCTTGTAGTCGTCGATCTCTTCACTGAAGGTCTGATTGCGGATCAAAGCGATGATGCTGAAGGCACCCAGATTCATGAACATGTACACGGCCAGATAGTACAGCAGACCTTCAATCGCTTGCTTCATCTGTTCTGGACTGGCGGCAATCTCCGATCCCGTCGTCGATCGCAGGACCAGCAAGGCCGACACGGCCATCAGCATGTAACCCGCGTGAGCGATCGTCGAGTAGGCCAGCATTCGCTTGGCATTGGTCTGCGAGTAAGCGGCCATGTTGCCGAACGTCGCCGTAATGACTGCCAACGTCCCTAGACCCAACCCCATCGTCAGTGACAGTCCCTGCACGACACCAGCTGCACTGCCGGTGACACTCATGCAGAAGCGAACCAGCAACGCGAAGGCAGCGGCCTTCGAGGCGATTGACAAGAATCCTGCCACTTCGGCCGGAGCCCCTTCGAACGCGTCTGGGCACCAGAAGTGAAACGGAACCAGCGACAGCTTGAACGCAAAGCCGACAGAGATCATCAGCAGTGCCAAGATCGCAATTCGTGCTTCCGGGTGAGACGCCGTGAAACCACTCGCGAAAATAGAATGCAGGCGTTCACCCAATAATCCGAATTCGGCGGTCCCGGTCAGGCCAGCCAGCAGGCTGATCCCGAACAGCATGACACCGGCAGCACCAGCACCATAGACGACGAACTTGAGCGATGCTTCGCTGCTTTGACGGCGGCCTTTCAGGAAGCCAGTCATCGCGTAGCTGGGAACGCTCGCCATTTCGATCCCCAGGAACAGCATCAATAGATGATTCGCACTGCTCATGACCATCATGCCGACCACGGCACCGCACAGCAGTGTGTAAAAGTCGGGTGCGTCTTCCTGATCGGGGATGCCGCTCAGAACCGTCAGCGCCACCACAAACACCAGGAAGAACAACAGAAAGCCGCGGAAGAACACCGAGAACTCGTCATGCACTGCCAAGCCCGTGAACAGCAGTGTGCTTGGCTGGCCATCGATACTGAGTTCCCAGAACTGAGCCAGCACGGCGATGAACGCGCCCAGGCTGCCCAACAAGGCGAACCAGTGAGTGGGGATGCACTTGTCGAGACTCGTCAATCGAGCCAGCAACATCGCGACGATGGAACCGCACAGAATCAATTCTGGCAGGAACAACACCAGCGAGCGGTACGTGGACGCCTGAAGCGTGCCACCCCCACTGAGGAATTGTTGAAACAGTGACTGAAAATCCATGACGTTCCCAACCGAATTCGATGGCCGAAGGCCTGCCCGCTCCGCAAGTTCGGAGTCGGCTGATTATTGAGTGACCTGTGTCGTTTGGACCGTTGCCGCGGCACCGTGATGTGCGTCGTAAGTGTGCGACATGCTTTGCACCAAATGCGAGATCGACTTGTCCATTGGTTTGAACAGGATGTTCGGAAAGACACCGAAGACGATCGCGAAAATCACCAGTGTGTAAGAGACCAACCGCTCGCGTGGCAGGAACGGAGTGATCCCTTCGGGATGCGGGCCCTTGTATTCTGGACCCAGGTAGACTCGCTGCATCGTCCACAGGATGTAACCAGCCGTCAGAATCACACCCGAAGCGGCGATGATCGCCAGCAGCGGGCTGAAGTTCCAACAACTGAGTACCGAGAAGATTTCGCCCACGAAGCCACACAGGCCAGGCAGTCCCAGGCCGGCGAAGAAGATCACCGCGGCCAGGCCGCTGTATTCAGGCATCAACTGAGCAATCCCGCCGAACTTATTCAGGTCGCGGTGATGAACTCGGTCGTAAAGCACGCCCACCATAAAGAACATGCCCGTCGACGAGATCCCGTGAGCGATCATCTGGAACATGGCAGCGTTGATCCCCATCGCCCAGTAGTCGGCTCCAGACGTCTTGCCGTCAGTAATTTTCCAGACAGCCAAGCCCAAGAGCACGTAACCCATGTGACTGACAGAGCTGTAGGCCACGAGTCGCTTGAAGTCGGTTTGAGCCATCGCCGCGAACGCACCGTAGATGATGCTGAACACGCCGAGTGCCACCAGGAAGTAGGCACAGTACTGCGCTCCGTAAGGGCACAGTGGCATCGCAATTCGGATGATGCCGTAACCACCCATCTTCAACAGCACCCCTGCCAGGATCATCGAGATCGGAGTCGGGGCTTCAACGTGGGCGTCAGGCAACCAGGTGTGGAACGGGAACGTCGGCAGCTTAATAGCAAAGCCGATGAACAGCATGATGAAGGCCGCCAACTGCAGCGCTTCGCTGAAGGGGACAACTTTATCCTTACCTGCTGGAATGTTACCGGCCGCGATATCGGCCAGTTCCAGGAGATCGAATGACATCCCGCTGTTGAAGTAGAACATCAGCATGGCGATCAGCATCAACACGCCGCCCGCCAGGGTGTACAGGAAGAACTTGATCGCAGCGTACTCGCGGCGAGGACCGCCCCAGACGCCGATCAGGAAGTACATCGGCAGCAACATCACTTCCCAGAACACATAGAACAGGAAGAAGTCGAGCGACAGGAACACGCCCATCATCCCTGTTTCGAGGATCAGGAACAGGATCAGGTATCCCTTAACGTGCTTATCGATGCTCCACGACGCGATCGCGGCCAGCAGGCTGACCAGGCCCGTCAAGACCACCAGTGGCAGGCTGATGCCGTCGACGCCCAGCGCGAAGTTCACGTTCCACGTCGGGATCCAGGGGATGCTGACGCGATGCTGCATTCCGCCTTGAGTCATATCAAAACCGGACCACAGTAGTAACGTGAGTGCGAACGTCAGCGCTGTGCCCAGAAGAGTCCAATAGCGCATGCTCTCTTTGTTTTGTGAATCACAAAAGAGCAATCCAATGGACCAGACGGCTGGCAGAAAGATGATCCAGCCCAGCAGAAATTCCGAACTAAACATGATTCTCAATCTCTTGAAACGCCGACCGAAACACCAGTCGAACGAGCAACGTCTGCAAACTACTTAGGAAGCGATGTAAACAGCAGGCCGAACAGGACCACGACGCCGACTGCAATCCACATCACGTACTGTCGCAATCTTCCCGTCTGAACCACCTTCAACGAATACCCGACTGAACGAGTCGTGCTGCCGACCATATTCACCAGCCCATCGACCATGTTCTCGTCGAACAGGCGATCCCATTTGGAAACCACAAGTGTGATCGACGTCGACGCGTGCAGGATGACATCGAGCACCTTCTTATCGAACCCGGCGCACCACGCCGAGACGATATGAATCGGCTGAACGAACATCGCTTCATACAACACGTCGAACCGCCATTTGTCGACCAGGAAGTCGTAGACTTGGGGGAACTGTCGTCGGATGTCGTTCGGATTGATGACACGGGCACCGTAGATCACGTAGGCAAAGGCCGAACCTGCAAATGCCGCCAGCAAGGCCAACATCCCGGCCTGACCATGCACCTTGTGAACGTCGCTGTGATGACCCTGATGGCTCGGCAGGATGATTTGAGCGGGGCCGGTTGATTTGACCTGTTCGGTTGCCGGAACTGTCTCGCTGAATGCGATCATGCGATACAGAGGACCTTCTTCGCCTGCACCACTTGTCAGGAACCAACCCCAGGCACACGTGGCTGCCAGGATCGACAGGGCGATCAGTGGCGTCGTCATCACGCGCGGTGATTCGTGACAGTGATCGTATACGTGCTGATCGCGTGGTTCGCCGTAGAACGTCAAGAACCACAAGCGGAACATGTAGAACGCCGTGATTCCAGCAGTGACCAGTGGTGTGATGAACAGCAGGATGTGAATTGGATTCAGTTCGGAGTAAGCCAAGGCCGAAGCGACAATGGCATCCTTCGAGTAAAAGCCCGAGAAACCGATGTTCAGGACAGGAATGGCCAAGCCCGAGATCGCAATTACACCGATCAACATCGTGTAGGCGGTGATCGGCATCTTGCGTCGCAGGCCACCCATGCGGGGCATTTCCTGGACGTGATGGCAGCCCGCGATGACGCTACCGGAACAAAGGAACATCAGCGACTTGAAGAACGCATGTGTCACCAGGTGGAACAGTCCCGCTCCCCAACCCCCGACACCGATGGCCAGCATCATGTAGCCCAGTTGGCTGATCGTCGAATACGCGAGCACTCGTTTAATGTCGGTCGCCACCAGAGCAATTGTGGCGGCGACGAAGAGTGTGATACAGCCGATATACGCAATGACCAGCAGGACTTCAGGCACAAACACGGGATAGAATCGTGCTGCCAGATAGACCCCTGCGGCCACCATTGTCGCCGAGTGAACCAGCGCCGATACAGGAGTCGGGCCCTCCATCGCATCCGGCAACCACGTTTGCAGTGGGAACTGAGCACTCTTTCCGATGCAACCTGCGAAGACTCCCAAGCCTGCGGCTACCAGCAGCAGATAGCCGATGCTCGAGGGCTTGCCGTCGTTCTCGAAGAAATTGCTGCTCGGAAACGGCGAGTGACAATGCGCACAGACGAAGTGTTCAGGGTGCCACACGCGTCCCATGGCGGTGAGTGAGCGGCCGGCAATGGGCTTGCGGCAGCCGAAGCAGATGCTCTTGATGAGCTTGCGGAAGTCTTCCGCACAGTAGAGCTTGTCGTCAAATTCATGGCAGTCGCCGTTGGTGAAGTCGCAGCCGCATGCCTCACACTTGTAGTGCTCCGCGTGCATCCTCTGTCCGTTAATGGTGATGTACTCGCCGAAAATGGGCTTCTTGCACTTGCCGCATGGGTGCGCCTGCGGTGCGATCACACGCACGCGCTCGCCGAAGCAGTTGCCGCAAAAGGCATCTCCCTCACACTCCTTGAATGGCTTGCTTGCCAGCGCCGCGCCGCAGCCGCAGCACGCGAAGTGCTCCGCGTGGTAACTCT
>CBIHQO010000017.1:0-19612 GCA_966211735.1 uncultured Schlesneria sp. | reverse complement strand
TGACGGCGGCATCGAATCCGGCGGCAGATCGCCAGAAGGTCGCTGTGCATCGTCTGCCGGTTCAGGAGGAATCGCCACAATCAGACTCGCAGAAGTGAAATGAAGGTCAAGTAGACGAGCGCCATGGTACGAACGGCGATTCGCGACGGTCAACCGGTCGCCGCGAAACAAAAGACACGACGGGAATTGCTGTCGCAAAACGATGTCCCGTTATGCCATGCGACCATCGGCTAGCCAAATCTACGCCACCTTGATGGCATCTGTTGGACCGCACTCTAACAGACGAAGGGGCAGACCGCTTTCGGTGTGGAATACTCGCTATACCCGGCTGGCATCTATTCCGCCGCGAGGGACGAGAAACGCTTCTTGACAGATCATAAATGTTGCGTTAATTGTATTGCAACATTACTGATTGGAGATGCACACGAAAAAGAAACCCACTTTGACTGCTCCGTGGGAAATCACGGCGGAGATGTTCCTGAGAGAAAGCGAAACATTGGCGCTGCAGCAGCACCTGCTTCGCCGAGAAAAAGAGGCCGGGGAAGGTCAGCGAACTTCACGGACCGTGGATCGATTGATCGTCGAGATCCTGCTTGCGTCGGGACTACGGAATTCCGAGCTTTGCCATCTGCGAGTCGTCGACACGATCGTCGGACACGGTGAATCGGCCTTGCAGGTCGCGGGGACTTCGAAAGAAGATCGAACGGTGTATGTGGCCAAGGCGACCAGTGAACTGATTCAGCAGTTCGTAACCGACGTTCGCCCCGAGTGTTTGCCAGATGGTGCCGATCCGGCCGATCTGCAGCAGCCATTGATCTTGAATGAACGCGGCAAGATCTATGACCGGACCGCGCTATATCGCCGAGTCGTCCGCATCCTGACCGAGGCGGGCTTGGCCGAACGAGCCAGCGTGCAACTGTTGCGTCACACCTACGGCTACCTGGCCTACAAACGAACCGGCGGCAATCTGCTGTTCGTCCAAAAGCAGCTTGGCCACGCGCATCCGATGGTGACAGCCGTCTATGCTCGGTTTGTCGATCACCCCGCCAGCGAACTGGCCGAACTTGTCGGCGGTGCAAAGAGTTCTGTTTCGAAGACCGCATCCAAAGCGGCGACTGCATCTCAAAAGAAGGGAGTTCGATGATGTCGACCAAATTCAATCGCGATCAAATTCATGCGGGTGCCAGAGAAGACGTGGCCGATTGTCTGGGGATTGAGCCGGAAGAGGTGGAGCTCAACGCCACGTTCTTCCAAGATCTCGGCGGAGAATCGATCGATCTGCTCGACTTCAGCTTTCGCAGCGAAAGACGGTACGGGATCCGCTCCCCCTTCCAACGACTGACGGGAGGTGAAGGCTGGCGGTTCGATGAACAGGGACGACTCGCAGAATCATCTCTGCAGCGGCTACAAACCGAATTCCCGCAGATCGACTGGCCAGCCCGATTGGCGGGGATCTCACTGGAATCCATCAGAGATCTGCTGACGATCGAGTTGATGGTCGAACTGCTCTACTTCGCCCAGTTCGAGAACGCGCCGCCAAGTGGTGTGAACGGTTAAAGCCGACTTAAGCAAATAACAATGGGGTCTTACGCCACCGCTCGCAAGCTGATCGCAATTTCGATCAGGCGACAAAGACCTGCCACACCGATTGCCGCCTGAACACAGGTGGTCATACGGCGTGGCTGGTTCTTACGGTCCACGTATACTTATTCATTCAACACATGATTGTTCCCGCCGGAAAGAGCCGAAAGGCGATCACCCGGAAATCGAAGTTGTCGCGAACGAATGTGGAAGCTTAAATGACAAGCGCCCCCCCACGCGAGAACGGCGGCAATAAAATCTTGGTTCGCACCGTCATTTTGGACTGATCACTCTCTCACCAACCAATTCCAAATTGCCATTCAGCCGAGCATTGTAGGTCTGTTCGACTGAACGGCCGTGATCAGCACCGCATTGGAGACCACCGAATTTGAACCACCCGTTGCATGCGCCTGCTGTCGACAATCGGATGGTAAACGGTGTTCCCGGTTGCGCAACTATCGGAACGTTGAACCAGAAATGCCGAGTCACGGCACCAAACGAAATCTTGTGCTGACTTCGTTCGATTAGATTCACCGCCCCAGGCATGGCTTCGATCACCATTTGTTCAGGAATGAAACGCGCATATTCGTTTGGTTTGTACCCAACCTCAATGTTGACAGTTCCACCGTCAATATTAACGGCAATCTGAACGCGTTCCGTCCCCATGAATTCGAATTCTTCGGTAGGCATTTTGATTCCCTAACCCGGTAGGTCTGCGGAATAAGCGACTCCTTTACCGGGAAGAATGAAGTCGCTATCGCCAGTACGCCTATTGGCATTGGAGTAAAGCTCCACACACTGATGATCCCTATGGCGTCGAAAAAGGTGACAAGAACGAAACAACAATTCTGATTCGTGGCACTTTTGGCTTCGTAGTTAGCACATGTGATCTGTATCCGCTTTTTAGAGATGACGAACCTGCCGGACACCAAGAGCGAGACCGCTATGGGAATCGATTTGCTGGATTTGACGTTCCGAGCAGAACGCGTCTTCAAGATTAAACTGAGTGTTGGTTCAATCATTGAGCAGACGAACACCGTCTGCCCCGAAACCAATCGACGTGATCTCCAAGTGCGCAGTTTCGTCCAGATGGTGAAACACGCGATCGAGGAACAGCACTCGTCCTATGAAGATCACCTGCTACAAATGCTGCGGCCTCATATCGCCGAATGTCTGGGCATTAAGGAAGCCGAAATCGTTCTCGATGCGTGGATGATCCACGACTTGGGAATGAAACGCTGGCTACCGGTGGTCAATTCTGTTGTTGATCGTTGCCAGGAAATACAATCGGGACTCATCTAGACCGATTCGTGATGGGAGTGCCATTCATGGATAGCAACGACATCTTCGTGAAAGAAGAAGCCTATCGGACACAGATGGCAGGGATCCGCGAAACGGTTCTGCGATTTGCTGAATCAAAGTGCTGGCGACCGATGAGTCGCGGGAGACGGGCTCACGTCAGCATCTACGGACAGGTCAACAACCTGGACGGGCATGTGGACATCATCATGCAAGAAGATGATTGGACTAAGATGCCAAAGTTATTGCAGTCAGACACGCCATTCGATCTCTACTGCTCGGCCGGCATCAACGTCGGAGGTGCCCCACGGCAATACGCAGACACAGAATTGTTCTGGCGATGCCCGTTTACACTTTTAGCTGAAACGGTTGACCGCTTCTTGCCCATCGCGTGGGATATGCTTTCAAAGTTGACTGCGACGAATCTGATCCATAATTGGCCGGGACCGCCTGAGAATCCAGATTTCCCGCCCTGTTTTGGGCCCCCGCGCAAAGTGCCAAAGCAGTCATAATGACGCAGATTTAACAAATCGAGAATGGTTCAACCGAGGCAACTCCTGTTTGTCCGCGACGAATCGACCGATAAGAATTTGAGACGCGGACGAACGCATTGTTCAGTCCGCTGGTTGCTGGCAGAATAAGAACCACGCGCCGGTGCTCGCGACGCGTCACATTTTGTTCTCGGGAATTGATTTCCATGGATGTGATTTACCGCTATGACCCGTTTGCCCCGATCTCCGTCCGCCAGATTCCTGATGCCAAAGCGGCCATCGACGAACTGATCGGCGGGAATGACCGATTCAAGAATGTTGTCCATCGGATGCAGGAGCGGACAATGGGGGGTGACGGAGGCGAGCCGATCGTCATTCCGATGAGCCCCATGACTTCCGGCCTGCCACTGTTTCCTGGTGCCATGCCCACGCAGGCTCCGTTTGCAGTCGTCCTGGGATGCTCGGATGCTCGTGTTCCGACGGAAGCGATCTTCGATCAATCCTTCAACGTTCTGTTCGTGCTGCGCATTGCCGGAAACGTCCTGGGGTCCGAATGCCTGGGGTCGCTGCATTACGCCCTGCGTCACTTGAAGGACAGCCTGAAGGTCGTTGTCGTCCTGGGCCATTCGAAGTGCGGCGCGGTGACCGCGGCCGTCGACACGCATCTGTCTCCGGATGCCTATGTCAACATCGCCTGCACCTTCCCATTACGCTCGCTGGTGGATCAGATCCAGATCGCCGTTCGTGGAGCGTCACATGCCTTGGAGAAGGCGGCCGGTATCGCCCTGCCGAACAAGACGATGTACCGATCACTGCTGGTCGGAATCACGGCCTACGTCAACGCGGCGGTCTCCGCATTCGAACTGCAACGCGAACTGAATCTTTACGAAGCGGGTGGCCCTCAAGTCGTCTTCGGCGTCTACGACTTCGAATCACTACGCGTGCAGAGTAGTCCCGCATTAACTCCGGAAACGGCACGATTACGACCAGCTCCCAAATCCGCCGATGAACTGGCGAGCTATGCCACCGAGATCGTCGAAGCCTTGCTGTCGATGGATGACGACGATCTGGAAGCGAACTACATGCTGACCATGCGAGCCTGATCAGCACCGCGTGACCACTGTTATTTCTGAACCAGGGCCGAAGCGAACGTCACCAAGTCGCTTCGGTCCTGAGCACTTTTCAGCAGCACATCAAAGCGACCCGCCTGCTGGCAGAGTTCCGCAAACGCCGCCGCAAAGTCGGGATCGACGCTCACCAGGTATTGCTCAGCGAGCGGCAAGGCTTTGTCAAGCTGCTCGGTTCGCGCCAGCAGATCCACCAGAACGTACGCGATCAACGCCTTGTCTTGAGCGTCCGGTTCGCGATCCAGTTGCTGCTGGAAATACGCCAGGGCGGACTCACGATTCTCGTCCAGCAAGAACTTAAAGAACTGGATGTGGGCCGGATAGAACTCGGTGAACGGAGCTTCGCCCGCATATTGGAACTGGGGTGAGAGCTGTGAAGCATACTCGGCCAGATCCAGCGCCAGCTTCAATTCGGGACTGCCTGCCGCCAGCGAACGTGCGAACCGAACCGTGGAATGCAGGTGCGACACATCGATGTGATAGTTGTTGTCGGCAAACAACCATTCGCGTCCGGCAATCAACTCTCGCAGCGTCCCCGCTGGCGGTGCGAACGGCATCCGCTGTTTGACCTCATGCTGAATCGACTGCAGCAGATCTTTGTGCAGCGACGACACCAGGATCGCTGCACATTGCGATCGCTGTTCAGGAGACAGATTCTGGAACTGCTGATCCAGCGACGTGATCGTGCTGCACGTCCCATGCGTTCGCAGCATGATCTGCATCCCCTTCACAGGATGAGCCAGCTTGTAGAAGGCCAGATCGATCAGTTCTTCGGATTCTTCGCTGGACTCACGCGGCAGCGGCGCGGCGTCGATCACATCGCGCACGGGCTGCGTTTCTCGGATTGCATGAAAGTAGATCCAAGCCTGACCCAGCTTCTTATCAGCCAGCAATAACTGGCCCACTTCACGAGCGGCCGCCATGTAAGCCACTTCGAACTCATCGCGCTTGCCGGCCGGAATATCATCGAACGACGTCGGTCGATGCAGTGGCGCGCCAAGTTCAAACTTCTTGCGAGCACACAGCGCATCAAACAGCTTGTGATAATCCTTCTGCTCGCGCAACAGGTCGGCCAGCTTGTCAAAGACAGCGGTCGCTCCCCCAGCCTGAAGTTGATCCTGAAGTTCGGCAAAAGGAGTTTCAGCGGCCATCGAGCTGGTTCCTGAACATGGTGCGGGGTGGATTCTTGGCGAGACCTAGATTATGCGCGGATCCGCCAGACTTCACATCCCCGCCGCCAATTTCCGCGGATTTCACAGATCTAAATGAAAGTGCGAGAACTGCTGAATTTGACTCAATCGTGATAGAATCCGGTATCGCACATGGTGAAATTCCATGACTCTGGAAATGGGAGAGCTGACTGTGGGAAAAACCGCCACCAACTTGGTCGACGAAATCAAGAAGCTGTCGAGCGAGGATCGAGCCGCCATCGTAGTTGAGGTCCTCGACACGCTGGAGGAAGAGGGGGAGGAATTTGACGATCAGGAATTGCTGCGCGAACTTGAACGGCGCGAGGCAGAAGGCATGGCCGATTCGGTCCCCTGGTCAATCCTCCGCGATATGTCGTGAAAGAGAAACGCTGTGGATGTTCGTTTTCAGAGTGCCGCTGTTCGCGAGTACCAGTTGGCACGCCGATACTATGCTCGCATCGATCCAAAACTCGCCGACCGGTTCCGATCGGCGGTCGATGCTGTCATCGCTCGGATCATGGCCGATCCCGATTCTTTGCCACTGACCGCAAACGGGTTTCGCGGGATTCGTTTGAAGAGGTTTCCCTATGTCCTCTTCTTCAAAGTGCTCGAGGCAAAATCCGTAGCGATCTATGCCGTCGCACACACGAGTCGTCGACCCGGCTACTGGCGACGACGGCGAATCGATGAGAAATAGAGTAATTAGTGCGATCATCTACAACATGGTCAACTTCGGCCCGCCCAATTTGAACTCGCAACCACATCAATGACACTGCGTTGGCTCATGCAACGGCATCACTCGATCAATTCCGACCCGGAGCTAGTTCCACGAAGTGTGCTGCGGAGGTCTCATGACAATTCGGAAGAAGCAACCCTATGGTCCGGTCAGTTCTAAGAAGCTCAAGGCATTTGAGTCGACCTTAGTTGCGCCACTACCGGCCGATTTCCGGACATTTCTTATGGAATTCAACGGCGCCGAATTTGTCGGAACCGATGGCGACTTCGGCGAGGACGATGACGACGAAGTAGATGAAGAAGAATGGGAAGATCCCAGTGAGGAAGACTTACCACTGGAAGACATCTTCGGGTTGCATCGCGGACCGAAACACTTGCGTCTTGATCTGATGTGTGGTTCGTTTCAGCCGACACTGCCGAGGTCACTCCTCCTCTTCGCCTCAGATCCGTATGGTAACTACTATGGCATGTCACTGGCCGATTCCGATCGTGGAGTCATCTATTTCATCGATCACGAGGCTCCATCGCTCGACACACAGGTCGCCAGTTCGTTCACAGAACTGATCGAGGCCGCGGGAATTGACATTGAACCACCGCCCGTCCCTCAGAACGTAGCGGAAGCGATTGAAGCCGATGACGCGGTGGCGCTACAACGATTCATCGAAGAAGGGGCCCCAGTTCAGGGACACGTATTCGATGCTGTCCGTGGTGAAAACCTTGAAATCCTCGGCCTCGTGCTGGGAGCAGGCGGCGATCCGAACGAGCGAGGAGGCCTGAACGATACGGAAACACCTTTGTTTCATGCGGCTCGTGTCGACAATAGCGATATTGCGGCCCTGCTGCTGCGGCACGGTGCCGATCCAAATGCTCGCTGTTCCCTCGGTGGGACTGCAATGGAAGCCGCTACATTTTTCCCCAGCGTGCTGGAGGTGCTTGCAAGGGCTGGTGCGGAGCCAACCACGCGAACTTTGCGCGAAGCTGTCCAGAGAATCCTTGGCAGCAAGCCGTCTACGTAACGCCACGCGAGTGGATCGCGGTCCATTGGAACACATCGCCCACACAAGCCTTTCGGAATCGTACCATGCCGTCAACCGCTCACTCAATTGGCTTGCTTCGACGTTTCGTTACTCCCATCTTGATTTTGAACGTGTCTGGCTGTGGGGATACGGAAACCAAGTCTGTACCTGCTAACGCGTCTCCGAGTTCGTCAGCTGAAGTTGTCGCGCTCCCGGAACCTGAAATCACTGATGCCAAATTAAGTGACGACTTGGTAAAGGTGACCACTGGCTCAGCGTCCGTTCGGTGTGAGGCGCTTAAGCGTTTAGCTGAGTACTGGTCGATAAAGCGAGTTCAGCCAAGGGGATTCTCAGACCTTCCTGTCGACGTGAAACAACCGGATACGAATCACATTCCGGATGGCGAGGTCGAAGCGATTGCGACGGCTTTGAAGTCGGCACTGATTCATGCTGACGACCGTGTTCGCAAGGAGGCAGCCATTTGTCTTTGCAATGCACCCCGGCAATCTCCTGCTGTCGATACGGCTGTGGCTGTCGCGTTGAATTCAAAAGACACCAGCGTCTTGTGGTACTTGATGCAATTGAGAATTGAGAAGTATCAATGGCCCGATCCGGAGCCATTCGTGCCAAACTTGATTGAACATTTGAAATTCAAGGATCCCTATGCGGCGGCAAACTTAATCGAGCGTTTTGGCGAAAGGTTTACCCCTCATAGCAAGGCGGTCGTCGAGAAACTGCCGGACATTCCCCAAGAGAACAAATGGTTGGTGTTTCTGACATTGGCTCGCGTCGGACTCAGTATGGACGCTGCAGATATATTGATGACGCGAGCCGAAGACGAATCGCCCGAGACAAATGCGGCCGCTTTCGTTGCTTTGCTCAAATTTCCATCAAAAGCAACACGCTTTCTACTAGAACACCACGGCATGGGAAAGGAAATCGAAGAATTAGATGGAAGTGTATGCACGGTTCTGAATTCGACATCGCCCGAGTTGAATGAGTTGCGTGAGGCGTTAATCGCGACACCTGACATCGGACCCGTGATATTGGCATTGATTGGTTCCAACCGATCCCTTCCTGAACTGGCTCGTCAGCTCGAGGCCGCTGACGAGCATCGGAAGACCCTGATACGCGCATGCATCCGTGCTTGTGGTGGAGAATTGGGAGAAGTCGTGCAGTTATCGAAAGACAAGCCTACTGATTTCATGCCAAAATCGGCATGGCCCGGACATGACTCACGCAGGATGTCCAACGAGCTCGGGCACGGTGATGGATTCACCAAGATTTTAATTACAGGCGAGTTGAAGAGTACTAACGGAACCCATCCTGCGGAAGTTCGGTTCTTTCGCACGAATGATGGAATGCTGTTAGGAGAAGGGCGTCGCGATGCACTCCCTCTCAAGTACGATCCGACAACCGGTCGGTTCGTGCTGCTGACGACCGTTTTCGCCGCCTATGCTTCGGGAAAGTCGCCAGAGCCTGGCCCGTACCAAACAGGAAGTGCTCAAATCCAAATTGAAGCGACTGGCTGCAGTCCTTTGAAAATCCAATTCTTTGACGAAATGCCACACACCGAGATCGTCTTGCCTGACTGAAAGACGATGGCTCTTTGCAGTAACTGCTCTCTAGACACCGTCAGGGCGACTGATCTTTCCAGAGTCGGATTACTTTGTCATTCCCGCCGGATGCCAGCAGGTCCCCTTTGCGGTTGAAGGCCACACAGAACACGGTTCCGGCATGATCCGTCAAAACGGCCTGTGGCTGGGCATCGTCGACGTTCAGGATTCGCACAATCCCTTCTTCGTCGCCAATAGCGAGTTGTTTCCCTCCCGGTGCAAAGGTCAGACACCGGATGGCCGTCTTCCCCTGTGACATCGCCTTTGGTATTCGAGCCGCGACGTCCCAGAATTGGATCCGACCATCCTTTCCACCTGAAGCGAGCAATTCTCCGCTCGGAGAGAACTCGATGACCGAGATGGCATCAGTATGTCCTTCCAGGACCACCAATTCTTGCCCAGTGCTGGCATCCCACAATCGGATCGTTTTGTCCTCGCTTCCAGTCGCCAGCAATTTCACATTCGGAGAGAACGCCGCACAAGTCACGTCGCTTTCGTGGCCACGACAACCAGCAATCAGCATCGTTCGAGTACGCCCGTTGTCGCCTTCGCGCAGGTGAATATCGACGACAGATTTCTTTCTCGGCGAATTGAGTGCGTAGGTTTTTCCATCACTCGCAATGGTGAGTGGCCAGAGCGAATCTCCCCGACCGCCTACGCCGTAGTCGATCGGTCGACCATCCTTCAGCCATTTCTCTCCGAACGCCAAATGGTATTCATGCAAGCCACGAAAGCTGACCCACTCGTCGTTGGCAGAATACGTGATGGCAGTCATGGGTCGTCCCTGACGTGGCTTGTGAAAGGGATGTTCCTGCTTCGTCTCCACGTCCCAAACGCGGATGAATTGGGCGTCGCCGGAAATAAGCACCGCACCGGGACCAAATGCCAGGCTGTAGATATGCGTGTCATATCCGCCGATGGTTCCAGCAGAGACCCACGTCGGCCCCGCAGTAGCATGTTTCATAGCCGGATCTGTTTGAGCGAAGCACGCACTGTCGGTGGCAGCTAACAGCAACCAGCTCAACAAGAAAGCAGTTTGACATTCAGGCGATGATCGCATTGGCTCTGTCCTGATTCACTGTTGAGATCCGTGCACTGCGTTGAGAACCACCAGATACCGTCTCGACAATACGCGACCGCACGCAACAACTTCAACTTGCATTGAAGGTTCTCGCTAATGTCAGGTTAACACCGCCATTGGTCCGACAGAGATGTCGTGTGATGATCCGACCGTCAGGCACGACTTGATCGGTTGACGGTCTTAATTCGTGTTCATTGTCATGGTGTTTGTAATAGGTGTACATCACCCAGTACACTGGCGACGGGTCGAATTCCTACTTATTCGCCGGGATCACCACATGCTCCGCCACCTGATGTCTACTCTTCTGGTCTGCACGTTTGCCGGCGTCGTGATCGCCGCCGACAAGACTCCTGCGGAGCTGGCAATCGCCAAGGCGATCTCGCTCCTCGAAGCGGAGCGAGAAAAGGCTGAGGATCCTCTGGAGAGGGCCAAAATCGATAAGGCGGTTCGTGAACTGGAAGTGCTGATGGACGACCCGGATGCGGACTCCAAGCCGAACGCGGGGAAATCCTCTATCAAATTCGTCGTCAAACCAGCCGTCCTGAAAAAGAAGTTCGGAGGCAAGTCCGTATTCAACGCCAAGACCGGCGAGTTAACTCTGACCTATGATTTCTCGCAGAAGGGCCAACTTGCGGATTTCGAGACAAAGTCCGTCAAGGCTCCCATCGCTCAAGGCACCGTACTCATTGACGGCAGCGAAACACTGACGCACATCGCGAAATTCAAGAGCGTGTCGGTCTCGACAAACATGAGTTTCAAGTCGATGCGAGGCTGTGGAATCAGCTCGACCGGCGGAGCAAAGTTCTATACCGGTGGTCAGTTTCTGGATACGATTTATTTAGCGGTCGATGGCAGTGAAGGGGCCGCAGGAGTAGTTGCGGTAAACAGACGCACCGGTACTGTCCCTGTCGCATTGGCGATCAGCCCGAGTGTCGCAAGCGTCCGATTCGCCGAGGATCGACTGGTCGTGAAAATCGGTAAAAACGCGGTGCCGGGTCATGAAGAGATTCATCAACTCGTATTCGAGGGTGGTGTTGAAGGGGCTGGCTTCTCCAACATCATCATCGCTGGCATCCCCGACCCCGAATGGTTCAAGGAGTTTGTCGGTGAATGACGTCCTGAGGGTCGCCAAGAGATGCTAACTCGCTACATCCACAGACAGGGCTCGCGATGAATCGAAGAAGCTTCACAAACGCATCCACGTTATTGGTTGTGGACTCTGGCAGACTTCAATGGCGAGCGGCTTTGTTCGTGCTTGGCCTGTTTGCAACAGGATGCGGACAGAGTCCGCCGCCTCCAAAGCCCGTTGAGACCACAAAACCAGACGTTGCGGCGACATCGTCCGTCTTGCCAAATGTGGCGACGCCTGGATCACAAGCCGCCGATGCCAAACCTCTGTCTGAGAACGCATTCCTGAACGATGACGCGCTGGGATTGATCGTCGTCCATCCCAAACGGATTGCCGAGTCCGAACTGTATGGTGCCCTCAAGGAACTCGGACTTCTGGAAGGGATTGAGGCTGTCGTCACTTGCGGTCTAGGTCCAAGTTCCATCGAGCGGACATTGATTGTTCTGGATCAAAAGGACATTGATTTCGCAGAGGCGTCGTTTCTGAAATCGAAAGCCGAGTCGGATGAAAGGACGGAAAAGTACCTGCTCGGATCGCTCAAGGATGCTTTCGGGAAGCTGATCGAGAAGAAATTGCCATATCCACGAGCGAACGGCGATGCCGAGGGCAAACAGACTGGCCTGAGTTGGCGTGTGCACTTGCTGCCAGCACTTGGATATGAAGAGCTGTACGATCAGTTTCATCTCGATGAGCCATGGGACAGCGAACACAACCAGACGTTGGTTGATAAGATGCCGTTCGAATTTACGTCATACGACGTTCGCGAACCCGGAAAGACTTCTATTCATGTCTTTGTCGGTAAGGACACACCGTTTTCGGGTGAGGTCGGCGCCAGATTCAAGGATTTCACCGATGATCCCTCCAAGACGATCCTCGTCATCGCGGCGGGAAAATCGACTGCTGTACCCTGGACCAAACCGGGCGGACTGGCGTTCAACGCAGACTCGCCAAAAGAATCACTTGGAGACGTCCAAAGCACGTTTCGAGTGATTTCCGCGAACGGAGATGTGTTAACGCTCCCTCGAAGTATCGATGATCGTTCGCTGGCGAACATGATCCAATGGAACGACGGAAACGAGATCGAACTTGTTGAGCCTGAGAAAGTACCACAGCAGTCGCACATTCCAACGCTGATTCTCAAGTTGGCTTCCAAAGTCGATCGACAATCCTTTTTCACGCAGTTCCAAGGCGGGTCATTTCAGGAACAGCAGGACGAAGCATTCGAAGGTCAGTCTCTGCGTTTCTCGGAAGGTAGTGCAGTCTGCGCCATCGATGACACGATCGTCTTGTCGGGACCGATCGAATCAGTGAAGTCGTTGATTCGGGCTTCGAAATCAGGACGGAAAGAGCCGTCCCTCTTGCTTAGCAATTTAAAGCCTGATGCAGACGCGGTCTTGTGGCTGGACATGCGAGGGCAGGTCGCCGCATTGCGTCAACCGAAAGAGTCGGGCGTCATTCACGAGATCGCGGAGCAAGTTGAGTCGATCTCGTTACGGCTCAATTTGGCCGAGAATTCAGGAGCCGACTTTATCGAGATGAAGTTGACGGCCGTCAGCGAACCTGTCGCAAAGGAGATCAAGCAGGAAGCCGCTAATTCTCTGGCTGGAATCATGGCTCAGTTTGGAATCGCTCTGTACTTCGAAGAAGACGTCGGCCGCAGCATCGGCGCTGTCTTGGCATCGCTATCCGTCGACCAGATCCAGAATCAGGTTGCATTGAAGATTCCCAAGACAGAGGACTTCAAAAAACATCGAACGGTGATTGAATCAGGACTGAAGCAACAAGCGCGGGCTAATGCCGTGTTTCGAGTGCTGTTGAAAATTCGTCACCTGGGCCTCGCGATGCAGAACTACGCGGTGAATCACGGAAAGTTTCCTGTGGCGGGCCGTGAGTCGGGGTTGAGTTGGCGTGTCCACCTTCTGCCACTGATGGGATACAACGATCTCTATGAGCAGTTCAATCTCGACGAGCCATGGGACAGTCAGACCAACAAACCCTTAATCGACAAAATGCCTGATGAATTCCGGACAGACGACGTCAGGGAGAAGGGCAAGACTTCAATTCACGTTTTCACTGGTCCCGGGGCTCCCTTCGAAAAGGATGAACCGATTGAATTCATGTCGTTTACGGACGGAGTCTCTTCGACGATCCTGCTTGTCCACGGCGGAGCTGATACGGCCGAGGTCTGGACCAGACCAGGAGGATTGGATTTTGATCCCAAGAACCCGATCGCGTCACTAGGAAAGATTGGTGACACGTTTCAAGTGGTGCTGGTTGATGGTTCTGCCCGACGCCTTCCTCGCACGATTAACCCTGAACAATTGCGCCGCCTCATCCAGCATCAGGACGGAGAAGAAATCGACCCCTTCTGACAGCAGTATCAAGGCTTTGGCGTAATCAACAATTCGGGCTTTTCCAAAACCAAATAATGTCCGTGGTCGGCGGTGACAATGACCAGCGACTCGTTCCAGTTGCTGTGCTTTTCGACCCAGTCGGTCACTGTTTTCACGGCGTTGTCGCCCGCCAGGGTCGCTCCAATCGAGTTGTCAATGTTGTTGTCGTGATTGCCCCAATCGACATCGCCCGCTTCGACCATTAACCAGAACCCCTTGGGATTCTTGGAGAGCACTTCCATCGCGGCCGAAGCCATGTCGGTCAGCAGCGGGTTCTCTTCCAGATCCGCCGACTCGTAGACTTCGATCTTCTTCGGACCACCGCGACCAATCGGAGGATCGTACTGCCCATCGGCGGTGGCGAATGGCAGATGGCCGCTGTATTTGCCGTTCCCGTAGAACCCTAGCAGTCGCTTGCCAGATGAGGCTGCTTCTCGAGCAGCTTCCGACAGACGCTGGCGGCCATTCACTCCGGCCGTGCGAATCGCAGTCACGTATTTGCCGCCATTTTTCGCATCGACAGCCGCCAGGTCCGCGTCCGTCAGATACATGTTGCCTGGAACAAAGTTCCCGCCGGCTGGCTGACGAGCAGGTTCGGCATCCGTCGCTTCAACGAGTGCCGTCTTCCTGGTATGGCCATAGCCGCCACCAATCAGGACATCCAACCCAGACAGTGGCTGATCGGGATGAATGATCGACTTCAGACCGATCAAATCGCGAGTCAGATCCTGATAGTCGTCACGCTCGACATTATGCGCATATGTTGCCGCTGGCGTGGCGTGGCTGATCGGGACACTCGTGACGGCTCCGACCGAATAACCTTGTTCTTGAGCCCAATGAGCGATCGTCGGGACTGGTTTACCGGTCCAATCAATATTCACCCCGTCATTAAACGTCTTGATTCCGCAGGTCATGCTTGTCGCGGAACTGGATGAATCCGTGTACGCATGCTGAAAACCCTTCTCGGTCGACTTGCCGATCAGATACAGGCGATCGGTTCCCGCCGTCCAGGGGTTGGGTCCCCCATGTTCGACGTTGTATCCACCGAACAGCGTTCCACCGGGATTCAGCACCGTCTGAGTATCAGGATCCGTCTTGGTCCCGGCATTGTGAGGACTGGTACACATGAATCCAAACTGCGTTGTGCCACCGGCCTTGTAGTCCTGGAAATGCAGTCCTGTCCCTCGACCACTGTCGTAAGCAATGGACTGCGTTTTGTAGATTGAAGCGGCACGAGTCGTTTGCCAGTCCATACCGTCGAAGACGACCAGAAACACATACTTCTTGCCGCTCGCGAACCCGGCCATCTGCAGATCATAGATGTTGGTCTGATCCAGGTATTCCGCTTGAGGATTCACGGTATTTGGCGGGACACGGCCATAGAGGCGTCGCAAGGCCGCTTCACTGCGATAAGGGCTGTTGGGACCAGTGAAGTTCCTGAGATCCACCGGGCTCAGTTTCGAGGCCGAAGAATCGCCAATCAGCGTTCCAAACGTGTAGACGGGGATCAGGCGATTGGAGTGAGTCCCCCATTGTTTGTAGTTTGCAGGGTCGTAACCCCAGTGGCCGAACTCGGATTTGTTGTTCTCGATCGCGTTCGTCTGCAAATCGTAGATGTGGTCAGCACTGACGATCGCGTCGCAGCAGAATAGACAGAACAGCCCGAGCAGAGCAGCGCGGCCAGATGATCTCAGTTCGTTCATCAGCATCTTTCACGAGTATCAAGCAGTTAACACACCAATACCTCGCTGGTGCGGTCGCCTTACTGCTACCCGAATCAGATGTGATGATGCAACTGGAGCGAATGAACTTTTCGCGAACC
Organism: uncultured Schlesneria sp.; assembly: GCA_966211735.1. Lineage (GTDB taxonomy): Bacteria > Planctomycetota > Planctomycetia > Planctomycetales > Planctomycetaceae > Schlesneria. The sequence continues at coordinate 4,132 of CBIHQO010000017.1, read as the reverse complement.
TGGCTAATGAATGGCTTGTTGGATAACTCTCTGACAGGCTTTCGAACGCCTCCCACCTGTGGCGTCCCGCGAGCTGAAAGCCGCTAAGTCGAACCCCTGTTTCAACGCGACACGTCAGCGCGACACGCGCTAGCCACCAAGTTGCCGACGCAAATCTTCGAACTTGTCCAGCAGGTCGCGGAATTCCGAACGAACCGAATTCAGTTCGTCCTTCAGATCGCGAAGCTGGCTCTCGAGCGCTGTCACGCGTTCCGATGAACCGGAATCTGGCATGGCACGCGGTGGCTGGTACACGGGACTGGCGACGGCTGCACGAGCGACAGGGGCCGGTTCGTCAGGCTCATCTGCCAGCATCGTCATCTGATCGTGGTTCTCGCCGGTCGCATACAGATTGTGATCGACATCGATCCCGCGTCGATCCAAGCTGCCGTTCGCCTGGATGATGTCCAGTTCAAGCAACCCCTGCAGGGCGGTCCGCAAGGCTTCCTGCGAATCGATGGCGACCATGCGACTGGCACGTGTGCGAAGTTCGCCCAACTGCTGGCGACCTCGCAGCAACAGCTCTGTGATGATCGCCAGTTGCGGTTCAGTCAGCTTCGTCTTGTGCCGCATGTAATGTCGGTAGCGTTCGGTTCGACCAGATTCCGTGTGCAGGCAACCGATAAAGCCAATCTTCTGCAATTGCTGCAACGTGTCCAGGACATCGTCTTCGGTGTAGTTCGAAACTGGATCGCGGTTGTTCTTCTGATTGCATCCGGTGGTGATTGCCTTCAACGTCATCGGATACTGGTCAGGGACCGTGAACGCCTTTTCCAGCAACACGCCCAGAACGCGGCGTTGCTTTCGAGAAAACTCGGTCAGCGGGATCTGTTCAGAAGTGGCTTCAGACACGGGACTCTCCGGATTCAAACGCAAGGATGCAGTCGGCGGGAGAATAAAGAATCGCCACCCCTCTTGCCAAGGCGACGTTGATGTCCGACCTGTGACTCTTCGTGGGATGGGCTTCCAGCCCGCCGCCTTCGTTTTGATCATTCGCTTGAGTTTTCGCCTTCGCGGCATCTCGCGCTGCGGAGAATGACGGGTTGGAAATCCATCCTACTGAAAAACCACGATCATCGACCCTGATCATCCAGCGAAACGAATCAAGTTCGTTCAAAGCGGAACGGATCGGGCGTCATCTCGTAGCCGGGGTGCATGGCAATGTTGATCAGCAGGCCCAGAGCCACCGCCGTCATCAGCAGGCTCGATCCCCCGTAGCTCATCAAAGGCAGCGTAATTCCCACGACGGGCAGCAATCCCACCGTCATGCCGGTGTTGATCACAGTCTGCGTCGCGAGCAGGGCCACGATGCCAACAGCGACCAATCTACCAAACGGTTCACGAGTCGCCCCCGCGATCCGCAGGCCTTGAGCGAACAAGAGCAGATAGATGGCCAATGTGGCGATGCCGCCGATCAGGCCCCAGCGTTCGGCGATCATGCAGAACACAAAATCTGTCTGAGCCGCAAACAAGCGATAAGCATCATCGTCGAGTAACCGGCCCGTGGATTCACTCCCCCAGACGCCTCCCAACGAGATCACCAGCTTCGATTGATGCTGATGCCAGCGGTCTCCGTTCGGGTTCGGCCCGCCATCGACCTGGGTGAACAATGCGACGATACGCGACTTCTGTTCAGCATTCATCTTGGTCCAGAACAGCGGACAGAGCGCCATTCCCAACAAGAGCACACAAATCAAATGTCGCGGTCTGGCTCCCGCGGCAAACAACATCGCAAACAGGACTGGCACGAAGAGCATCGCCGATCCCAAGTCAGGCTCGATCAGGATCAATACCAACGGAATTCCCGTGATCAGAAACGGGGCGAACAATCCCAACAGGCGTCGGTGATTCTCGCGGTACATCAGGTACTGAGCCAGGGCCATGATGAATGTCAGCTTCACGATCTCGGACGGCTGGAGGTCAAAAAATCCCAACGGGATCCAGCAACGAGCTCCCCCGCGGCGACTCATGAACAGCACGATGATCAACAGCGGCAATGACAAACCAAACAGCACATAGCTGACTGGCTTCCAGTATCGATAGGGAACGCACATTGCGGCGATCAGGGCCGGCAACGCCAACAGCACCCAGGTCACCTGCTTGGAAAACAGATCAGGCCCATCATTGAAATAGTCCGCTCGCTGAATCCCCGACAGACCAAGTGCCACCAGAGCTGCCATGCACAGCACCAGCATCCAGGGGATACGACGAAGAGGGATTCCAGCAATCACGTAACGACCCGACCCATACCCAGTTTGTTCGTTCAGACCAATGTCTCGCCGTTGCGATCGCCACGCACCAGGCGCGACAACCCCGCCGACGGCGAGGTCTCCAAACGGAGGTATAGACAAACTGGTCAAACGCGCGAATCCCGATTGCGGATCGCACGATCAATCCGGGATTTCCTGAATGGCATGAAGGGTCAACGTGATCCATCAAGTCTGCGTGACCGCATTCCATTCGCTAACGATCTCAGATAGAAAACTCTGACATTTCATGACGCATTCGATCCATCGCTTTCCAGCTTCAAAGGCGTCTGTTCTTCATCGGTGTCTTCTCTTGGTCTTCCTTCTTCATACAAAGAATTTTTCAGCAGCAGTGTTATTAGAGAGCCCCGAAAATTGTGGATTGTCGAATGTGGATAAGTCGCAAATCACAATGACGATTCAGGTTTGCGATCACTCTCCACAAACTGCTGCTGTTGATCAATTGATGACAGCGTCGTGGTAACGTGTGGGGCGTTGACGATGAACTCGGGCAGTTGTGATCAGTGCGGATTCCAGGGTGCGATCGATCGTCAACAACGTCGTTTTTCGCACACAGGTTATGCACAGTCTTCCCGTCGAGACTCCGCGATTCTTTTGCGGAGTCTTTGCACTTGTTGACGCAGCGTCGGTGCCTGCGGCAGCAGTTCTTTCAGGCGACTTAGGCAATGCGAGACGGTCGTATGAGTTCGCTTGCCGAAGTAGTCCCCGATCGATTCCAGCGGTCGTCCGGTCAACTCGCGCGCCAAAAACATCGCACACTGTCGCGGGACAATCAGCCCCGTTTGACGCGATCGCGAACGCAGGTCCGCCGGCTGGATCCCAAACTCGCTGGCGACTGCCGCGGCGATCGTATCCAACGATAGAACTTCGGCGCGCTGATGTTCTGAGAACCATCGCTTGAGGAACGGGATGTCGACCAGTGACGGTCGTCGCTGACAGTTTTCCACCAGTCGCGACACGATGATCGATAGTTCCCGCGGTGACACAGGCCAGCGATCCGCCAGCCAGTCCATCGTCGGACCGACCGGTTTGGCGAGCGGCAGTTGCTTCACTTCGGCCAGTCGCGACAAGAACTCGATGCGACTTTGACGACCCATCATGGGCAGCGTCGTGCAGAGGCCGCCGTGGCAGCGGCTGATCCACCGTGGTGATAATCCGCGAACTTCACCCGGCAACTTGCGACTGGTGATCAGCACATGGGTGCCGTTATGGATCAACACGTCGATCAGTTCCAGGAGCAGATCGTGGGACGACGTGCTGGCTTCCAGTGAGTGCAGATCTTCGCAGACCAGGACCTGCAATCGAACGAACGTTTCGAGTGCTTCGGCCAAACCCTGCTGCTGATCGGCAGTCGTCAGCAACTCTTCCAATTCGGCAGCCGTGGCCACGATCGAAACCAACTTCGGGTGCTGTCGGCGGATTTCCCGAATCGTGTGTCGAGCCAGAAACGACTTACCGATCCCTTCGGGTCCGGACAGATAGGTCAGGCTGCCCAGGCTGGAGACGCGGCGAGTTCCCAAGCGAGAGAGTGCGGCGCAAGCAAAGGCCTGTTCGGAGAGCGGAACGAAAACTTCCGCTGTCGCGACCAGAGACTGAGTGCGAGCCACCAACGCCTCGAACATCGAGAACCGACCTTCATGAGTCGAGTTCGCAAGTGTCCGTTTGCGGAGGTTTCCTCCTTGAGAGCGATGCCCGCGGCAGCGGGATCGGACCGGCGTTCAATCCTCTGGGACGATCACCGGACAGGCCGGATGATATCCCGATTACCCGCGTTTGCGAAGCGCCGCCACCACGCGTGAAATTCTTTCGGCGGCGATTTCGATTTC
>CBIHQO010000016.1:0-20765 GCA_966211735.1 uncultured Schlesneria sp. | reverse complement strand
CCCTCCCAAGCACCAGAATCGCACACGTTTTCTTAGACCTTCACGCTGCCGCAGATGTCGTCCATCAGCCAGGAATCTAGGTCTCGCAGCATCTTCGTGGTCGGAACCGTGGCCGAGTCCTGGTAAACGCGAGTTCCCACTCTCATTCCGACGGAATACAGCATTCGTCCCGCAGCAACGACATCGCCGACACCTGTCGTACTGGCACTGAGGTTGGTCGTCAGCAGGATTCGCTTGTCTTTCAGCTCATCAGCTCGTGCCAACGGGGCGTCTGGCTTGGGCATTTCACCGCTGAAGCTGATCACTCCGCCAAACCATTCTGGCTTGTTCAGCATCAGCTTCACTGCGGTTGTCGCACCGGTGCCAAATCCCGCGAGATAAATCCGCTCACTGTGGATGTGATATTGGCGTCGCAACGATGTGACGATGAGGCGAACATCGTTGAGTAGTTCTGCTGAGTTGGCCGCATCGGCCGACCAGGCGCATCCCGTTGGCGTGGTGACGTCACCTCGCAACGCGACTCCGATGTAGTTGCGATCGCTGATCGACGGCATCACTCGATGGAGCTCATTCTCCGACGCTCCGTCCCCGTGAAACCAGACGATCAGAGGATAGGCATAACCCGCTTCATAATGTTCCGGCAGGTAGACGGCACTGGAACGCTGCGAGATTTGCACTTCGCTGCCGGGCTGCAGATCAGGGTCCGCTTCCAGTAACGACTCGATGAGTTCGATGATTTCGGGATGTGCCGGCAAGTCCTCTATTTCGGATTCGGCCGAAGACGCGTCCTGGATCGGATTTGCAAGATCCGAGAAACGCCGAGTGCAGGCGAAGCGCTCATCGAACTGATGCTCGCCATCGGGTTTCGAATCGAAAAAGGAGAAGTCTGTCATGATCACAAGTTCCTCACGCCGGTCAGTGCCGGCGGATCCGTAACGTTCGACAAAGTCACAGATCAGACCAATCCCATCTCATCCCAATCACCGGAGTGGAGTTGCCAGATTTGACGGTATTCGCGCCGCCAACGGCTCTTCCAGTTCCAGTGCCGCGACACTGTCACGGATCTGACTCATCGGGAAATGGGCTCCAGGGCACTCAGTCGCTTTCACGTCGCCGTGACCCACGATTTGAGCAGTCTGAATCTCATACTCCCGCGAAAGCACTCGTACCAACTTCTTGACCGATGCCAGTTGCGCCGCTGTAGGCGAGCTGTTTTCAAAATTCCCGACTAAGACAACCCCGATGCCGTGCTGGTTGTAATCAGCCACGCCAGCGTGAGCCCCTTGCATTTGCTTCTTCCAACGAAACGTTGGTTCAATTTCGCCGTCACCCATCCCTTTGCCATTGCCAATCACAAAGTGATAGCCGATTCCCAGCCAGGGCTTGCCGTTCTTATCTTTATTCTTCAAGTGTGACTCGTGGATGCTCTCCACGTCGCCTTGTTCTGATGCCGTGTGATGAAGCACGATGTATTTCCAATCGCGCGTCGCCGTTTCAGGCTTCCAAGGATTGTCTTTTGTAATCGGTGTAACAGGAGAAACCGGCGGAATCTCCGATTCCTGCGGAAGCGTCATTGTCGGTGGTTCAAGCACCGGCAACTGCGGTTGTAACTGTGGCTGCGGTCGACTGATTGATGCCGGCGGCGGCACTGTCTGTCGATAACAACCCAGGCATCCCGCACTCCAGGTCAGCAGTCCCATAAGCAGCAACGTGCGCTGCCGCAATCGAATCGATTGCAGTGCGATGTCGTGGCCAGTGGAACTGTTACCCTGTGCTTCCATGCCCAGTCCGTTGGGTTATCCATTTATCCTGTTTTCGCCGATGTCCCAAGCGGGCGGAAATCTACAAGCGGACGAAAAGTGTGTCAATGTGCAGTCTTCTTGGAGTGCGCAAAGACCGGCTTGCTTGGAGATTGCGCCGCGAAGACAGGCGGTTCGCGTGGACTTTTCGGGCCAAAAAGAGGGTTGAAAAGTCTACGCAGATTGCGCACGGGCCCTATTTCACGTAATGGACGCGATTTTGGGTCGGGCCGGCCACTTCTGAGAGAATCTTGTCAAGTTTCGCACAGACGAGTGGCATGGCCACCCTGTCGTGACAGGTTTCCGAGCATTGATTGCAGGCTCGTTGGCCTGCTGTCAACCCGTTGATCCACCCGTCAATCGGGGTTTGGAAGCTCCCCTAAATGATTTCCAGCGACGGCATCTTGGGGGTTTCCAGCAGTTGTCGCGCGATTTGCATCGCCGTTCGCTCGCAGATACCGAGTAGCGGGCCGCGGGAGGGGTTATCTTCGGAGAAGAGATTGGCGATGTGTCCGTCATCACCTCGAATGCGGATTCCGGCATCAATGGGGAGTTCGCCCAGGAAGGGAATGCCGAGTTCTTCCGCTTTGTTCTTCGCGCCGCCACGACCGAAGATTTCGCCAGTCATGTTTTCGACCAGACCCAGGATCGGAATCTTGACCTGGCGAAACATACTGATGGCCTTCATGGCATCCAGCAATGCCACCTGCTGAGGCGTGCAGACGACCACAGCGCCGGCCAATCCCAGCATTTGGGAGAGTGTCAGCGAGACATCGCCGGTGCCTGGTGGCAGGTCGATGATCAGGTAGTCCAGTTCACCCCAATCGGTATCTTTCAGGAACTGCGTAATGGCGCGATGCAGCAATGGTCCACGCCAGATCACGGCCTGGTCCGGTTGCACGAAATAGCCCATCGAGATCACTTTGAGGCCGTTGGCAATCACCGGCTCAATGCGCTCGAATTCTTCGCCGGTCGATGTCTTGTGCTTGACGGCCACCGGTCGTCCGTGCGCACCAACCATATGAGGGATACTCGGGCCATAGACGTCGGCGTCCATCAAACCGACCTGGCACCCGAGTGATTTCAGCCCGTAGGCCAATGTCGCCGCGACGGTGCTCTTGCCGACGCCCCCCTTACCGCTACCGACAGCCACCACATTCTTGATTTTCAGTCCGATCGTGCCGCCCGAATTCAATCCGCGGACGTTGGATTTGAACGCGACTTCAACGGAACCAGCGTCGGAAAAAGACTGTGAGATTGTTGAGCGGACGGCGTCGACAATCCTGTCTTTGCCGGGATAGGCGGGAGTTGGCAAGTCGATGGTCACGGTGACGGCGTTGTTCGGCCCGACAGTCACGCCGCCGAGCATTCCCAGTTCACCGAAAGAGCGACCAAGTTCGGGATCAGTCAACGTTTGCAAGCGGCTCGAAATCTGAGAATCAGTCAACATTTCCGGCAAGTCCTCTCCGCTGGAAGCGGTTTCAATGCTGCTGATTCGTCATTGATCAGCAAGCTTGGTTCGTCGTTTGTGGCGCTCAAACCGTCTCGGAATCCATCGGGCATCCGTGATGACTCGCCAGCGAGAAGCAGCGGAGACGCGGCTTAAACGGCAAAGTCGGTCAGGGCACACGTCGAGTTGTATCACCCTTCGAACACAGCAGCAACCGGCGGACGCCTGACGGTGCGAATCAACCGCAAGCAGATCCGAGCAAGATCTCGTCCACAGATTTCATCATTCACATACGCGGCAGCACCCGCTTCGCGAACGGCCCATTCCAACTCGGCATACTCAGGGGAGGCGATGACGATGATCGGCGGACCTGCAAGAGCCTGTGATTGTTTGCCGATCCACGTCAGACAGTCGGCGGGGGCGGAATCCAAAGAAATCACGACCAGGCATTCGCTGAAGTCGGCAATACTCGGGTTCAAGTCGCCGACAGTACGGCATTCCCGCACAAACAGAGACTGATCCGAGAACTGCCGTTTGAGTTCGGGACCCCAGTATGGTGCTCGTTCGAAGACGAGGATGCCGCGTTCCGGCTTGTCCGTCAGCAGGAATGTCATCAACAGCCCTCTTCATTCAAATTCGAGGCGATTCGATGTGCCTTGGCTCACAAAATTCAATACGGCGAAGCGGGCCAAGACGAACGAAGTCGGTCGCAGCCGATTGAAAGCTCCGTTAACATGCCGCAGGAACGGAGTGTTTGAATTTTATAAGGAATGCAACTGTGCCGAACAATCCTGTGACGATCGGGCAATGGCGTTGTGGTCGCGACGAGCCATTGCTTTTTATGGCAGGTCCCTGCGTTATCGAAAGCGAAGAACTTGTCCTGGAAGTTGCCAAACGGCTCGCGGATTTGTCGGCGACCCAAAATGTGCAAATCGTCTTCAAATCCAGCTTCGATAAGGCGAACCTCACCAGCATCGATAGCTTTCGCGGGCCCGGATTAGAGCGTGGGTTGGACATCCTGGCGAAAGTTCGCGAGGTCACTGGGTTGCCGTGGCTGACAGACGTCCACGACCCAGGCCAGGCCGAGCCTGTGGCCGCTGTCTGCCAAGTACTGCAGATCCCGGCGTTCCTGGCTCGGCAGACCGATCTCGTGGAAGCGGTCGCCGTGGCGACGGCCCGTCACGGGGGAATCATCAACGTCAAGAAGCCGCAATTCATGGCTCCGGAAGACATGGTCCATGTCGTGAAAAAATGCGAATCGTCGGGGAATCCGAATGTGCTGCTGACTGACCGCGGAACAATGTTTGGTTACGGTCGTTTGATCAACGATTTCCGCTGCATTCCCGTGATGCAGGGATTCGGTGGCCCGGTCATTTTCGATGCGACTCACAGTGTCCAGATGCCGGGGGGAGCCACCACCGGTGGTCGTCGCGAGCTGGTCCCGTTCCTGGCCCGCGCCGCAGTCTCTTGTGGCTGCGACGGCGTCTTTTTCGAAACGCATCCCGATCCCGATAAGGCGTTGAGCGATGGTCCCAACATGGTCCCTTTGGCGGAACTTCCTCGCCTGATTGACCAATTGGTCCAATTGCGGAAGCTGGCGTTGGAATTTCGAGATTGAGTGTTCATAACTTCTGACTGCAATGATATTTGGACGGATTAATCGGTGGGGCGATTCTGCCGAAAGACGCGACGGACGCCAGCCAGCTTGGAATCCCGAATTTGTTCAACACCTACGGGCAAAAAGGCGTAGGTCAGCCGAATTCCCCTTGAGCACGCCATTTATTAGCAGAGCATCATCGATATGAGACTTCCGCGTCTGTTTGCTGTCCCTGTCATTCTTCTGATCCTGACGAGCTTTGTCGGATGCCCGGGGAAACGCCAAGTTTCGAGTTCAGGGGCCAGCTCAAACGAATCGTCCGCCGACGATCTGCTGGTGAGTGCCGTGCATCAACTGCGGCCGCTGAACTATTCGATCGATGCGGCTGCGGATAAGCCGATCAGCCTGTTGAACTCGTGGCGCGGCCTCGCACCCGATTCATCGCCGGTCATCGATGAAAAGGTGCCGGCTGGCTGGATCGATGAAGGCCAGGAAGTACGGCTGAAAGCCGAGAACTTTGATCTGCTCGACGCCGTTCATATTCGCGACGCGATGTTGACTCACGCGATTGCCAGCTACTTGTCTAGCCGTGCCAGTGACGAAGTGGGGCAGGCTCAAGCGGTGTTTGATTTCGTCATCCGCAACGTGGCACTTCGCGGTGATGATGATCCAGACATGCCGCTGGGGATTTACCAACTCCTGCTGTTGGGACAAGGAAATGCAGAGGATCGTGCGTGGGTCACGGCATCGCTGTTTCGGCAGTTGCGTCTTGATTGCGTCATCGTGCGACCAAAGGGTGATAAGTCACCTGACAACTGGCTGCTCGGTGTCCTTTTGAAGGGGCAAGTCTATTTATTTGATCCGCGCTTGGGGCTCGCCCTGCCATCTGGTGACGACGCCGCGAAGGTGACGCCGCCCGCAACTCTGGCTGAAATTGTCGCTCATCCCGAGTGGTTAGAGCGATTCTCCGTGCGATCCGACGCGTATCCAATTAAGGCGGAATCGCTCAAGGAAGTCGATATTTTCCCCATCGTCGAAGTCAACTGGTGGACGCGCCGGATTCGACATCTAGAGTCCGTGTTGCCGGCGAGCGACCTGTGCGTGTTGTCCGATCCGTTGTTCGACGCGACCGGACGTGAGGGGTTGTTGTCACGACTGAAGGCCGCGGGCTGGTCTCCGGATTCTCTCAAGCCCTGGCCATATCCACACCAGCAGAACGAGGCGATGAAGAAGGTCACACCTGCCGTCAAGCAGATGTTTGAGATTGCAACTCAGACTTTCAACCTGCCGATCCCATTCAAGGTAAGCGAAGACGGCCAGGTCAAGTTTGGCAATCCCGAGCGCAAGCTGTTACGCATCAGAACTGAGCAATTGCTCGGGAAATTTGACGATGCAACTCAGCGCTATATGTCCATCAGGCACCTGGAAATAGAACAAGTCCCGGTGCCGGAAATGGCTGTTTTGAACCGGAAAGGGGCTGAGAATGCGATTTACTGGACGGCTCTTTGCAAGTTTGAGGCGAAGGAGTATGACGCCGCTATCGAGCAGTTGAACGCCTACCTCAAACGGTACGATCGAAGCGGGCAATGGAGATTTGCCGCGAGGGCGTTGCTGGCCGACTGCCATGCGCAACTGGGCCACTTGAAGGAAGCAATCGACGCTCTGGAGCGGTCTCGGTCCGACGATCCTTATCGCTTGGGAAATGCCGTCCGCGTAAAGCAGTGGAAGGCCCGTCAGTAGTCAGGCTCGATCGCTCACAGCGGCAGTTGCCGCTATGAGCAACCGAGTTGAACTTCATTGCAAACTGCAAGACGCTAGAGGGTTGCTGTCACGAGCAACTCGGACGATTCCATGGTTGGCGTGGCGATGCTGGCGTCAGATTCCATCTGCAAGTCGTACGTTCCTGCCGCGTTCAAGTGGAAGAACCTGCGGAACCACAACATCCGTTGGACATTGGGCTGCGGCGGAGTCAGTGCAAAGCGGACGCCCCGCTTTTCCTGCCAGTCGTAAAGCATCCCGAAGAAGCCGCTGGGGATGTACTTCACGAATCGCATGTCGATCGCAATCGATCGGACATGTTCGCGTTCGATCAGGTTGAACAGGCCTTCTCTTAAGAGTGCCAGGTCGGCACCGTCCCAGATATCCATCTCGCCCACGTGCAATAGGAGCAGATCATCCTGAACTTCAATCAACATCCTTTTGAATCGTCGTTGGACTGACATTGCGAATGTTCCGGCTTTTAGTCGGTCGATGTGGCACCGGGTGACAATTCCAGGTGAGGGTTGACCTGAAAGCAAAGCGCGGACCGTTGGCCGCATGCACTTCGAGCGAATTCACAACCCATTGCAACTACGTGGATTGTGGCGAAGTCGTTGGGGCGATGTCGAAAAGGGCGTTGTGAATTCGCCACTGAAAGTCCACGGATGATGTGGTTTCACATCATGTAGCCAAGGTCGCCAAGACCTTGGGCGATCACAGTCCGACGTGCCGGTTGAATCCGGTAGTCGCAACGCTGTGAACTATCTCATTGCTTCGATCTACGAGAGATGTGCCACTGTGCCACTGGTTGGCCGCTTCGGACAACCAGTGCCGATGCACGTTGAACTATGACAGGATTCTCTTCGGCCCGTGAGTTATGGACTCGTTGAAACTCGCGAGCAGTGTGAAACACCTTTTTGTCGGCTATCGACCGTGATTGCACTGGTTGCCCGAAGCAGCCAACCAATGGCATATCCAAGGGTAGAACTGGTTCATCGCGTCGCGGTAATCGGCTAATCAACGGCGGCGAATGGAAATCAACCAGCCTCTGTCAGACAATTGACTGACAAACTCAGTCCTCGGCGAGATACATCAAACGCCCGCAAGTGCAGAAAATGCACTTACCCGAGCGAAGCTCGACGATCGTTTGCTGACGCTGACCGACATAGCATTCGCTGCACGCAGTGCCGGTCACGGGCGAGAGGGCATGCGCGCCGTACGACTGGACCAGTCGTCGGTACTGCGGCACGATCTCGGGGGGCAGGAACTTCTCGGCGTCAGCCACCTGGGCTTCGATCGCTGCCGCCTGGGCCTTCAAATCGGGTTGACGCTCGCCGATCTTTGCGGCGAATTTCGCAAGTTCCCCTTCGAGCGCTGTGATCTCGGCTTCGAAGTCCTTGATTTCCCGCTGCATCGCATCGCAGCCGTCGAGCGCTTCCAGGATCTCGTCTTCCAACACACTGTTGGCCATGCTGTCGGCGGCAATTTGCGATTTCAAAGCATCGAATTCACGGTTGTTTGTCGCCCCGTTCAGCTTTCCCTGCAAATCGTGAATCTTGGCTTCGTTGGTCTTGAGTTGCAGATTTTTCTGATCGGCCGCCACTTTGAGTTGTTTGAGTTTAGCTCGGCGAGCTTCCAGTTCGGCCTTTTTCTTATCGGCTAACTGCTGTCGAGCGGCAATCTGGCGCGGACCTCTTTCGATTTCCTCGGTCAGCTCCTGCAAACGAAGCCGCAACTTATGGATTTCCTTCAACCCAGCGCCATTCGAGGACATCCAAACTCTCCGCGAGAATATTCCGAATCAATGATGTGCGTACACTATAACAGAAAACAGGCTTCCTGTTCTAATCAACAAACGTGATTCAGTGGACTCCGAAGCCAGTGTCATGGATAGTGGGAATTTGAAAGAAGTCCGTTGGACCTTCACCACCAAGAAATCCAGTCCGTTTGTGACTGAATAACGCGTCATTTTTGCACTATGTCGTTCCTGAACCCTGCACTGCTGGTTGGTCTGACCCTGGCGCTGATCCCGGTGGCGTTGCATCTGTTTCTCAGGGCAAAACCGAAGCGGATGATTTTCCCAGCGTTGCGATTGATCCAACAACGCCGACGGCAAAATGTTCGCCGCATCAAATTACGCCATTTCTGGCTGTTGCTGCTGCGCGTCGGCATCATTGCCTTGATCGTGCTGGCGATCTGTCGGCCTTCGCTGCCGGCAGCAAATTATTCGTTGAATATTCGCGAATGGTTGACGTTGATCGCGATCGCAGTCTTGGCGATCGGTGTCTACTTCGGCTTGATGCAGTGGTGGAAACGGCAGTCGGTCGCCCGCGCCGTTTTGTTGACGAGGCGCTCGGTGCTCCGCGGAGCATTGGGTACCGCCGCGGTGCTGTTGGCACTGGCCGGCGTGGCCTGGCCGTATGCCAGTCGGGTGACAGCCGATGTCAAGAATCCGGCACCGCGCGTGGCCGAGAATGTTCCCGTCGCTGCCGTCTTTCTCTTCGACACCAGCGTCAGCATGTCGTACAAGCAGGCCAACAAGACCCGTCTGCGATCGGCGCAGGACGTGGCCAAGGCACACGTCACTCGTCTTCCGTCCGGCAGCAAGATCGCGGTGGCGGCGAGTGGCGATGGAACTCCTGTCGCATTCTCGAGCGATTTGTTCGCGGCCCAGAGTCGCATCGATGCCTTGGAGATCAAGGCGGTCAGTGCGCCGCTGAATGATCGATTGAACGCGCTTCTGCAGCTTCAGGAAGACGATCGCCAACGAGTCTCGAACGAGCAGTCGTCGGTTCCGGCGGAGCAGCGGCAGGACCGATTTGTGCGCGAGATTTATCTCTTCACCGATCTGGCCAAGTCGGCTTGGCCAGATGAAGGCCGGCTAAAGGATGAACTCGCACGCTTGCGGTGGGTCGGAATCTATCTGATCGATGTCGGCGAAAAGGCGCCGGTCAATGCCGCGCTAACGGAAGTCAAACTCTCGCGCGAAGCTGTCCCGGTCCACGCGGCCGTTCGTGTGGACGCTGTTGTCTCTGCGATCGGCTCAATCGATCCAGAACAAACCGTGGAGCTCTACCTGAAAGCTGGCGATGGACCGCCGGCCCGTAAGGGGACTGAAAGCGTCAAGTTGGAACCGGGAAGAGAAACACGAGTCTCGTTTTACCCTGTGGAACTTCCCGATCAATCTTACACCCACGGTGAACTGCGGCTGTCGGGTGCTGATCCGCTGAGTGCCGACGATATTGTACATTTCAGTGTCCAGACGATTCCTTCTCTGAAGGTGCTGGTTGTTGCCGAACTGCCGGCGATTTCGAACTACTGGACACTGGCACTGAAGAATTTGACCGATGCCGGGGTCTCCGCATTTCAAACTGAGAATGCGACCCCGGACCAACTTGTCGATCGCAATCTCGATGATGTCGACGTGGTCTGTTTAATCAACGCCAGCCAGCCCACGGATGCAATGTGGAACAAGCTGCAAACTTTCGTTGATCGCGGTGGAGGTCTGGCGGTCTTTTTAGGCGCGAGTTCGTCAGCGTTAGCCGAATTGCCGAATAAAGAGCGGATCAACCCCGTGCGATACCAGTCGGAAGCCGCATTGGCCGTACTGCCGGGGAAGCCGGTCGCTTCGTCGAAGCATTTGCTGCCGCACATGCTGGATCTTCGAAAATCACAGCACACGCTGCTGAAGCGACTGGACGACCTGGGCGCATTGACGGAACTGGGGTTGGCCGAGGTACGTCGCTATTGGAAAGTGGAACCGGGGCAGGACTCGGTCGTGATTTCTCGCTATATCGGCAATGCCGAGGAGGACATTGCCGGTTCGCCTGCATTGCTGGAACGCCGCATCGGGCAGGGGCGAGTGCTGATGCTGACTACCAGCGTCGACGCTAAATCCTGGAACGATTTTCTCTCGCCGGAATTATATGTCGTCATCGCCGATCAATTTACTCAATACCTGGCATCGCAGGCCTCGGCGATCTTCAACTATCAGGTGGGCGACGAAGTTTCTCTGCCGCTCAGCCGCAAGCAGAAGGTCACCAAAGTCATCCTTCGGATGCCCGACTTCAAGCAACGTGTGGTCGATGTCCCGGCGGATTCTCGATTCATTTCCGTGCGAGACGCGACATCGACCGGTTCGTATTCGGTAGACTCCGCTGATCAGACTGTCGATTATCATGTTGGTTTCAGCGTGAATCTACCCGCATCGGAAAGCGACCTGACTCGACTGGAACATGCGGAACTCGACAGAATACTGGGAGAAAAGCGCTACAGCGTCGCTCATGATCCCGAAGGGTTAGAACGCGACGCGCTGACCGGTCGACTGGGGCAGGAGATGTATGGTATGGTCGTCGCGTTCCTGGTGGCGGTCTTTGCTCTCGAACAATTCACGGCCACCTGGTTCTATCGCACCGACGAATCCTGACTCGCGAACTTTTCCGCTGACTGACGCTCAACATCACCTTCCAACGCCGCTCACATGCCCCTTACTGTCGAACCCATCTGGCCGGGGCCGATCGTCATTCTGACGAGCGTGGGGCTTGTGGTTCTGGTCGTGCTGACCTATCGGGTGCAACTCGCCGCCCAACCGATAGTGATGTCGCGGATCCTGCTCGGATTGCGACTGACAACTGTCGCCGTGCTGATCTTTTCGATGCTGCGGCCGGCGCTACAGAAATCGGAAGTTGATGAATCGAAGGTCCAGATGCTCGTCCTGGCCGATGTCAGTCGTAGCATGAACACCGAGGATATGCCGAGCAAAGGAACACGATTCAAGACGATTCGCGAAGACATTGAAAAGCATCAGTCGAAGTGGAAGGCCTGGTCCAAGAAGTTCGATGTTCGCCTGTTTGACTTTGCTCGCGAATTGGCACCCTTTGATCCGGCGCTCAAAGAAGGGAACGGAGATCAAACCGCGTTTGGGCGTGTGTTGGAAGATGTCCTGCGTGAGACCCGAAATCATCGAACGATTGGCGTGCTCGTTTTCAGCGATGGTGCTCAGCGTGCCGTGCCCCCGTTTGATATCGATCCACTGACGGCAGCCCGCAAGCTGGCGGACGAGCAGGTGCCGATCTATGGGATCGGCTATGGCGCGTCGTCGCTGTCGTCCGCGTCCTTGGATATCGGCATCGAGGATTTGATTGTTCCTGACGTGGTGTTCTTACGCAGTCGCGTACCCGTGAAGGCGAAGATTCGTGCGACGGGTGCGGCCGGTCGAAAGGTTCGCGTGCGAGTCCTGATCGAGGATCGAGCGGGCAAGAAGCCGGACGAATCAGGAGAAATGAAGCCGTCACCGATGACGCTGCAAGCGAAACCGTTTCAAGAATTTGAAATCAAAAAAGATGTGGAAGTGATTCCGGTCGAGTTGACATTTGCCGCCGAAAACTCCGGTGAAATGAAGATCGCGTTGCAGGCGGAACCGGTTGAGAACGAACTTCTGAAGGGGAACAACCAGCGCGAGACCATTATCACGGTGAAACAAGGGGGGGTGAACGTCGCCTACTTTGATTCGCTACGCCCCGAACAAAGGTGGCTGCGCCCGGTGAGCGGAACCGAACGAATCCAACTCGACTTTCAAGAGATTCGCGGTGGGCGGTTTGCCCCGCAAACCAAGATCGATCCGTCCTGGTTCCAACGCGGGCGATATGACGTCTACATCATTGGCGACGTCCGCGCTGACGTGTTCGGCCCTGTGTTGTTGAAGCAACTGGCCGACCGATTAGACGAGGGATCTGCTCTGCTGATGACCGGCGGCCTGCAGAATTTTTCCAATGGTGGTTACGCCACAAGTCCTATCGCCGACTGGATACCTGTGGAACTGGATCCTGCTCGACCGACGGAAAAGGTCAACGCGTCAACGCAACTGAATGGCCCACAGAAGATGGTGCCGACGGATCAGGGGCTCAGGCAGTACGTGATGCAGTTGGGGCCGCCTGATAAAAATCGCGCGTTGTGGCTCGATTTGCCGCCGCTGAAAGGGGCCACTCGCCTCAAGCCGCTCAGTGACCTGACGGATGTCTGGGCGGTCACACCCGATGGCTCACCGTTGTTAATGGCCATGACGATCCAACGTTCGCGCGTCGCGGCCTTTGCCGGCGACACCACTTATCTCTGGTGGACCGTTGGCAACAAAGCGGAATTGCATCAGCGATTCTGGAGGCAACTGATCATCTGGCTCGCCAAGAAAGAAGCCGATACGGATCAACCCGTCTGGGTCAAAGTGATGCCGCGAACGTATGCTCCTGGGTCCACCGTCGCTTTGAGCTTTGGTGCCCGTTCCGCGGATGGCTCTCCCCTGGATGATGCCGACTACCAGGTTGAGGTGACCTCTCCTGATGGGCAGAAGACGAAGTTGACCCCTCGAAAGTCTGGCACCGAAAACACGGCTGAATTCGCCAAGTCGGCACTGCCGGGCGACTACTGGGTGCGAGTGTCGGCTCGACGCAAAGAAGCGTCCGTCGGTTTTGACGCATCCACCCGTTTCATCGTGGATGCTCGGGATCTGGAATTGGATTACCCGAGTGCCGACTACGAATTCTTGAAAGAGATCTCGTCGATGACAGGCGGGCAGTCGGTCAAGCCAGAAGAGGTCGACGCCTTGCTTGATCGCTTGAACGAGTCCAAAACGAACGTGACCCGAGTTCAAACCATCACGCTTTGGGACAATTGGGGGCTGCTGCTGATCTTTGTCGGACTGATGACCACCGAATGGTTTTTGCGAAAAAAACGGGGTTTGGTCTGATCGCGGACAATTCGTTGCCTAAAATGACTCGCAGCGCGGAATGGAATCATCCGACTGGGCTTTGGTTTCGTTCAGCAAGAATGGTGACGGATGGATCAGTATTGGCGTATTTGTGACGCAGAGAGGCTCGATTCCGGCAACTCCAGTGGCGGACGGGACGGTTTCGGGAACATTTCCGAGTGGCGAAGCGTCGATTTATGGGTATGGTAGAAGGATCGATTTGCCTGCGGTCCTTGTGACAAACGGAGTTACACGCGGACGCATCAGCGAAATTCTCAGGACAAGCCATTATGTCGAGCACGGCGACCGGTTCTGGTAATTCTTCGCGATACCTCGACTTTGACGAATACGTCGACCTTAAGTTGCAGAAGACGCGTTCGAGCATCAAGACCACAGACATCCTGATCGCGTTGGCGGGTGTCGCCGCGATGTTCCTCGGCTATCTGCTGGTGTTCGTGATTTTCGACCAATGGGTCGTTCCCGGCGGGTTCAGCATCGGCCTGCGGTGGCTGCTGCTCTCGACTTTGCTACTGCTCACCGGTGCCTGGCTGGGGTGGAAAGTTGGTCGACCGTATTTTCGCAGTGTGAATCGACTGTTCGCCGCGAATGAAATTGAAAAGGCCGACTCAGATCTCAAGAGCAACCTGCTGAATCTGATCGACTTGCGAGCCTCTGGCCGCGACGTCGATCCCGCGATCTTGCGAGCCCTCGAAAAGAACGCCGCCGTTGGACTGCAGAAGATCGACGTGGCTCAGGCGATTGACCACCGACCCTTGATGAGAATCGCCTACGTACTGCTGGCGGTGGTGGTGCTGTTTTGCCTCTACGCCCTCTTCTCGCCGAAGAAGATTTCCAACTCGATCTGGCGCAGCCTGCTGCCTGCGGCCAAACTGGCCGTGGCGACTCAAACCGAGATTGTGGCGGTTCATCCAGGCGACGACACCGTTCCAGCCCGCCGAAGCGTCGACTTCTGGGCCGACATTGCCGGCGATGTTCCTGACAAGGTCTGGCTGCATTACTCGACCGCCGACGGCAAATTCCAGGATGAACCGATTGAACTACGGACCGATTCGGATGCTCCCACGCGATTCAAAGGGACGTTGCCGACTGTCGTGCAAAACTTGAGTTACGTCGTGCGAGCTGGCGATGCCGTTTCGCATCGATATCACCTCACGGTGACTCAGCCCCCGTCGGCCACTGTGGATCGCATCCGCTTTCAGTTTCCCGCGTACATGAAACTGGAAGAGGCCGAGTTCGCTGGGGGGCAGATTGATGCTTGGGACGGCACCACGGTCAGCGTTACCGCCCATACAAACATGCCGGTCAAATCCGCGACGATTCAATTTCTGGATACCGCCGAAGCGGGACCAAACTCCGACGATGTGGCGGTGCTTGTCTCTCGCGACGGCCAGCAGTTGACGGCATCGTGGAAGCTGGGCTTTCGATCCGACGGAACATACTCGCGTCTGTACCAGATTCACTGCACCACTGAAGCGGGGGCCACAGATCCGACTCCGATCCGATATGCGATCACGATCCGGCCAGATCTGGCTCCCGAAGTGTCGATCCTTGAGCCTGTTCGCGACATGGATGTCCCCGCCAATGCGATCCTGCCACTGCTGGTGGAAGCCCGGGATCCTGATTTCCAATTGAGCCAAGTGAATCTGCACGTCAAGAAGAACGGGCAGCAGGTTCAAAAAGAGTCGTTGTTAAGTACTCCACAGCAACGGGTGCTGGCGAAGCACGATCTGAAACTGGATCGCCTGCAGGTCAAGCCCGGTGACACGGTCGAATTGTGGGTGCAAGCGTTCGACAACCGTCAGCCGCGACCGAATTCCAAGGTGACGCCAGAGCTGAAGTTGAAAATTGTTGATCCTCTCAGTGAAAAAGACGCTCAACAAAAATTGGCCAATGATCAGGCGAATCGCGATCAGCGTTTGAAAGACGCGGAACAAGAACAGAATCAAGAAGGGCGACCCGATCAGAAGGCTGGTGCGGGTGAAGCAGGCGATGATCAACCACGTGGTCCGAAAGATCCCGAGCGGCGTGATCCGCAACCACGGCAGAAAGATCCGGCTGCCAAGGACGAGCCATCCGCGCAGGAGAACACGTCGCCCGATCAGACTGGGGATTCCGGCAAGACAAAAAACACTCCCGGTGGCAAAGACAACAAGCCCAACGGGTCCGGCCAGCAGAAGAACGACAAGAATCAATCCGGCACCTCTGAGAATAAATCTCCACCAGAGACGCCGCTGAATTCAGACGGCGAGGACGATGACAAGGCTTTGGAGAAGCTGATCAACAGTTTGAAGCAACCGAAGGAAGAGCAGTCGAACCAAAGCAAAGGACAACAGAGCAACGAGAACACGAACGAGCGAAAAACAGAACCGAAATCAGAGACCTCGAATGCCGGGGATGAGGGGGCGACGCAGCCAAATCCGGAGCCCACGAAGCCGGAAAATAAGCCTGATCAGACGGGCGCGAACAACAAAACGCCCAAGCCATCAAACGACAAGACTCAGCAAGCCAATCCGAAGAAGCCCGCTGCGCAGGATCAACCGAAGCCTGACCCCGCGTCACCACCACAGCCTAAGCAAGATTCGTCCAGTGGCGGCGAGCCCAAGCAACCGATGCCGGGTAATCAGGAAGCGAAGAAGCCGGAAAACAGTGGCACGAAACCAAACGCGTCGCCACAACCGAAAGCGAACAACCCCGACAAGTCGGCCAAGGGCAACGACAAGCAGGATACCTCCAAAGAGAAAGGCCCAATGGATCAAGGGGCTGGGGCAAAGCCAAAAGCCGATCCAAATCAAAACAAAGTTGATGCGGCAGGTGCTGGAGATGCGCCGAAATCCGAAAAAATGAATGACGGAGGAGAAGAGGGTAAGGATCCGAAGACGAACCCAAAACCCGGCGGCGAAGGCAACGATCCGGCCGGAGCTGACAAGCCTGAACCGGGTCCCGGTCCGATGAGTGGCACGGAAGGGCCGATGCAGAAGGGTGGCGAGACCGAGAAGCCAGCCAAACCTTCTAACAATGCGCAGACAGGTGGCGAACCTGGAAAGCCCAAGCCAGCCCCTGGAACCGGACCTGGCGAAGAAAAGGAAGGTCCGTCGGCCGAAGGTCCCGAAGAACAAACCAGTCCTTCTCCAAACGCCCAGAAAAAAACGGCCGATGGGACTGAAACTGGCACAGCGACGCCGGATCGCGACCCTGGTGCCAAGCCGACGAAATCTGACAATCCTGATCTGAAGCGCGACCCCAACGAAAAGCCCGAGACTCGATCACGAGAAGCCACCGCACAGGAGTCGAACGATCCCGCCCAACAGGCTGCCGACAACAAAGTGAAGACGCCAAGACCGCAACCCGGCGGGCCCGAGAAACAGAAGATTGAACAGACGGGCGACAGTGAAAAGACTCCGCCAGGCAATAATCCACAGAAGCAGTCGGGTGATCCCAACGCCCCTAACGAACCCCAAAAAGGCTCGAGGCAGAAAGATCCACGCTCTAAGCAAAGTGACGGTGGGCAAAGCGGCTCGTCGAAAGTGGATCAAGCGGGAGACCCAGGTAGCAAGGACTCGGGTCAAGGCGATGCTGCCGATCGTCCAGGAACGCAGCAACCGACGAAGGAAAAATCGAAAGAAGCCGGTGGCGAGAACAAGCCTGGTGCAGGTAAAGATTCTTCAGCGGGCGGCGAAAAGAAGCTTGGGGCGAAGGAAAAGCAGGAGGGCTCATCCAAGGACGGTGCTGGTCAAAAAGCCGATCAGAATGCCTCAGGTAAATCCAAAGGTGAAGGTGCCGGAAAGGACGGCGCGGGGAAAGACGGGGCCCAAGGGGCACAGCCTGGTGAAGGTCCTATGGGCGATCAACCAGGTGGGACCGCCGAAGGTTCATCGCCAAGCGGCGCCGCCAGTCCTCCCGGGACTGGTCGCAACACGGGGAGCAGCGGCGAAGGTCGTCCCGGCAAGCAGGGAAATCTCCCTGCTAAGGGTCGCCCCGATGAAAATAACGAGCCCGCCGAAGCGAACAGTTCAGGCTCAACGCCCGAAGGCGAAGAAGCCAACTTGGAATACAAGAAGCAGGCGACGGAACTGGTGCTGAAACGACTTCAAGACGAATTGGAGCGAGGCGACGTCGATCCCGAATTGCTCGAAAAACTGGGTTGGACGAAAGACGAATTGCGTCGATTCTCGGATCGCTTGAACAAGGCGTTGGCAGAGTCGAAGTCCGGCGATGAAACACCGGAATCACTCAGCCGACGGCAGCAATTCGAGGAAATGCTCAAGGGCCTGGATGTTAACAAGAGCGGCACGAAGCGCTCCGGCGAAAATTCACCGCAACGTGAAGTGAACCAGATCGAGTCGCGACACAGCACGGTTCCGAAGGCGTATCGAGCGGCATCCGAAAAGCTAAGCCGTGATGTCAGCCGACAGAAGAAAACAACGCCAAAGTAGATGGCCCTCAGCCTGAAACGCTCAGGCTGACTTCGGACTCAGCAGGAGGATGGCCTTCTGCACGTAGAGGTAGCCGCTCCAAACCGTGGCGGCCACCATGGTCCACAGCAGGATATCCCGGACCGCGGTAAATGAAATACCGCCGACCGAGTAACTCGCCATGGCGGGATGCATCGACAGCAATGCAGCTGTGGCTGCGGCGCATTGCAGGAACATCTTCAGCTTACCACTCGCTGAAGCGGAAAAGTCGGCCCCGCGCTGTTCCAAAAATCCACGCAGACTGGTCACGAGCATTTCGCGCCCCATCACGATCACAACCATCCAAGGGTCGATGCCCGACTGCTTGGAGACGGGTAGCAGGAACAAGAACGTGCCGCTGGTGATGAACTTGTCCACAAAAGGGTCCAGGATCCGGCCCAATTGTGTGATCAGTTGATACTTGCGAGCGATCCATCCGTCCAGCACGTCCGTCGCCACGGCAAACACGAACAGCCCCGTCGCCCACAGCCAGTGGTCTCCCATCTGGATCAGGGCGAACAGCACGAACGACAGCAGCAATCGCGAGATCGTGATCGCATTGGGCAGGTTCAGCGATCGTTCAGAGGTATCACTCATCGCCTTCGTCACTCACCGCGATCCCGACCAGGTCGTAGTCGCGACGCTCAACGATTTCGACCGGGACGAACATGCCCGGTTGCAGATCTTCGCCACTGACAAAGACTTCGCCGTCGATTTCGGGGGCGTCCATGTAACCGCGACCACGCCACAAGCCCTCTTCCACCTGATCATCGATCAGGACATCGATTTCGCTGCCGACAAGTGTATCGCCGTAATCGAAGGCAATTTGCTGTTGCAGCGCCATCATTTCGTCGCGGCGAGCGTTCTTCACCTCTTCAGGGAGATGACCATCCAGCTTCGCGGCTGGGGTATCCGGCTCGAGCGAATAGGGGAACACACCCATACGTTCGAACTGTGCTTCTTCGACGAACTGCTTCAACTCTGCAAATTGAGCATCCGTTTCACCCGGGAAGCCGACGACAAAGGTCGTTCGCATGACGAGGTTGTCGATGCGGCTACGCAGCTTGCGGACAAGTTCTTCTGTCTGCACGCGATTCACGCGACGTTGCATGCGCCTGAGCATCGTGTCGTTGATGTGCTGCAGCGGCATATCCAAATACGGCACGATCTTGTCGGAGGCGGCAATCGTGTCGATCAATTCGTCGGTGAAATTGACCGGATACAGGTACATCAACCGAACCCAGTCGATTCCGTCGACCTTGTCCAGTTCACGGAGTAATTGAACCAGTCGCACTTCGCCGTACAGATCCAATCCGTAGTAGGTCGTGTCTTGAGCGACAATATTGAGTTCGCGGACACCGTCTTTGGCGAGTTCGGTCGCTTCGGCAATCACCATTTCGATTGGCTTGGTGATGTGCTTACCGCGCATCTTGGGGATCGAGCAGAAGGTGCAGGTCCGGTCGCAGCCCTCGCTGATCTTCAAGTAGGCGTAGTGCTGTGGCGTCAATCGCAGACGAGCACGATCATCCATCGCCTTCAGCGGGGCCGGACGGAATAGTTCGCGATACTCTCTCGATCCGCCGAGTAAGCGGTCAGCAACAAGGTTGATTTCGTCGCGGCCAAAGACGCCGACGATATGGTCGATGTCGGGCATTTCTTCGAGGAGAGCCGGTCCCAATCGCTCCGGCAAGCAGCCGGCAACGATGACACCCTTCGTTTTGCCAGCCTTTTTCAGATCCAGCATCTCGCGGATCACGGCTTTGGACTCGGCGCGTGAGCTTTCAATGAAACCGCACGTGTTGACGATCACGAAGTCCGCCCCGGCCGGATCGGAGACCAGTGCGTATCCGTCGAGGGCCAGCGTCCCCAGCATCTTCTCGCTGTCAACCAGATTCTTAGGGCACCCCAGCGTCACAAACGCGTAAGTGATCGCCCCCTTTGGTCCCACCTTGGGGATGATGGGCTTGTCTTCGAGTTCCGGCCGATCGGGCAGGATTTGCAATTGCGGAAAAGTCACGTGAAACCTCAAAACGAACAGGGAACGACGCCGCTGAGTCTACGGGATTCGAGGACGAAAACCAAACGGTAAGAAGCTTTCCAGAAAGCACTCAACTTCGATTGAGTTGCGTTTGTTGTACAGACGGCAAATCGTTGACCGGATTCGATTGGCTGCATTCATCAACCGATTCGAGTATGATTTTGACGCAGCACTCAACCGAAAGGGGCTTCACCATGAGTCTTACATCTAAAAGTTCAATCGATTTTAACCGCCGCACATTTCTGCAGACCGTTGCTGCGGGGGCTGCGGCGCTCCAGATCAGCCCAAGCGTCTTTGCCGAGGATAAGTCCGTGACCGACCAACTGCCGATCATCGATACTCATCAGCACCTGTGGGATCTCTCCAAATTCACTCTGCCATGGCACGCGACGGAAGACGTGCTGCCTCTGAAACGCAGTTTTGTGATGTCGGATTACCTGGAAGCAACGAAGGGGCTGAACGTCGTCAAGACGGTCTACATGGAAGTCGACGTGGCTCCTGAGCAGCAGGTGGCAGAGGCGGACTATGTCACGGACCTGTGTCAGCGTGGTGACAATCCGATGAAAGCGGCTGTCGTGTCAGGCCGGCCGGGCACTCCCGGGTTCGAGCCCTATGTTCGCAAGCTGGCCGCGAACAAATATATCAAAGGAATCCGGCAGGTGCTGCACGGATCCACGACCCCGGCCGGATTCTGCCTGCAGCCGAAGTTTGTCGAGAGCATTCAGTTGCTGGGTGAACTGGGATTAAGCTTCGATCTCTGTCTGCGATCAGGCGAAGTGATTGACGCCGTGAAGCTCGTCGACCAGTGTCCCAAGACGCGTTTCATCATCGATCATTGCGGCAACATGAGCGTCACGTCGACGGACAAAGACGCGCGAGCAAAGTGGCTTGATGGGATGCAGCAGATGG
>CBIHQO010000015.1:0-21123 GCA_966211735.1 uncultured Schlesneria sp. | reverse complement strand
CACAACGAACTGGTGACCAAAGATGGTATAGACCGGCAGCTTGGGGTAGCTGTCGAGACCGAGCAACCGCAACACGAAGACGGGAAGCTCCCAGACATTCGCATCGCGGACGTGATGAAATGGATCTTCTGCCGACATGGCATCCCAATCAGCTTTGATCGTCGAGCGGCTTTGGAGCAGTCAGCGGAGGCAGCACCAATGCCGTCTCAAGCGCCAAGGCCACCAAATAGCAGACAATCAACCACACCGTGAACTGGCGAAACCCAAGATCAGGGCGCAGTGCAGAAACTGCAAACATCCCTAATAACACAAACAACATCCGAAATCCGCCACCCACCAGCACAACATAGGCTGACAGATTGCGATGCCTCAGCAATTCACCTGCAAACACAGTCAGCAGACCAGGGATCAAGGAGAGTATCAGCGAGTACGCCAGTCCCTCCAGCCCCAGCAGCCCAGACACCCCGTAGGCAATTACCGCCAGCAGCAACCCGACAACAAGCATTCCTGCCGTCAGCGCCACCAACCGGCCGCCGAGTGTCTTCAACTCAATCTCCAACCACCAATTAAGACCTTGAGTCGCCAACAGTGCGAAGAACTACTTGTTGTTTTTGGCAAACTTCAGTAGTTCGAGCATGGCGATCGAGAATCCAAACAGCACACCCACCACCGTCAACCACGGTGCCGTCGAATATTTTTGATCGAGCCACCAGCCGATCCCTGGCGGTATCGCCATTTGTAGACCGATGCTCATCACTTGCGTTGCCAGAACGTAACCCCTTGCTGCAGAGTTACGGCCATCGCGATCATCATCGCTGTCAGCCATACAGCAGCCCCACCGGGATTACAAACTGGTAAGTCGGGGAATGCTAGCCTTGGCCTCAGACGATGTCAAAGCTGGGCTGTGGGAGCTAGGCGAATTCTCAATTTTGGTTTTGCCAGCCGGTCAGCAAGTGATCGCAATCTGGTTGAAACGGCCGCAAAATCGATTCTCCCAAAACAATTGGCGGCCGATCAACCATCATTGCTCTGCCGCCTGGGGTATTTTGCAGAAGTGCTCGATCCGTCAGTCGGATTTTTCGCCGCGGCGACCCTCGGAAGGGGCTTCCTGGCGGGGACGCGACTCCGCTCGATCGCGCAGCCTCTCGCCCACCAATCCCGCTCCGGCCCGGAATTCATCCAAATTGATGAATCCGTCACCGTTTGTGTCGAGCATTCCAAAGCGTTCCTTCAGCTGCTCTGGCGCTTCATCCTTGGAGATCTTCCCATCGGAATCACGATCTAGTCTCTGGAAAAACGGTGCAGGCCGCTCACGCCCTGCGGCATTTCCTTCTGGTCGTCGCATTCTTTCGTCTCGATCGACCTGCGGGACTCTTTCACCTCGCCCAGCCTCGGCACGAAGTTCGGATTTGGCCGGCGAGTCGCCAATCAGTTCGGCCGAGTCGAGTTGGCCATCGTGATTTTGATCTAACTCATCAAATTTTTCGGCAGCCTTTGTGAGCTCGTCCCTCGAGAGTCGGCCATCGCGATTGGTGTCCAGCAATTGAACGAACGTCGGCGAGCGTCCTCGAGATTGATCGCCATCCACTCGTCGTTCGGGGCTGCGACCATTGTCGGCGTTCGCGCCTGGGTTTGCTTGTGGGTCACGACCACTGTCTGAGCGACGACTGTCATCGCGTGGCCTTTCTGACTCCGCAGGCCGTGCAGCTTCTCGCGGCCGATCACCCTCGGGGCGACGTTCACCCGCGGGTGGGCGAGCGCCGTCTCGACCTTGCGGCAGGTTTTTGACGAACTCGTCTTTCGTCAACGATCCGCTCGCTTCTTTTCCCGCTCGACGCAAAGCAGCCTCGACCATCGGTCGGGCACGATCGGGTGCCTCCTCGACAGTAAGCTTGCCGTCACGGTTCGCGTCGAGCCTGCCAAACATTTCCTCGGGATTTCCCATCCCGGGGCGCCTCATCGCTTCACGAGTCCGTTCGCCGAACTGCTGGAGCTGCTCCAGTGTGATTTCGTCTTTGCCCAAGCGTTCGAACAGGGGAGTCAAGCGTTCGCGAGCCTCCGCTGGAAGCTCCGCTTTGGAGACCTTTCCGTCCGCATTCGCATCAAAGCGTTTGAAGAACTCGGCCGGATCAGGGCGACCATTCCCGCCGAACCGGCTGAAATCTTCGATGCTCAATTCCTGCTTCCCGGAACGATCAAAAATCGGCTTCAATCGATCACGAAGCGGCTCAGGAACTTCGTCCAAGGTCACTTTTCCGTCTTTGTTTCGATCAAGCATTTCGAACCGCTGGCGACCATCGGCGCGGCGATCACCATCCTGATTCAGCGGGACCTTCGGGGACTCCTCGGGCTTGCTCGCCTTTTCGAACTCCTCTGCGGTCAGCTTTCCGTCGCCATTCTGATCACCCAGGCGAACCAAGCGCTGGAACAGCCGCTGCTGCTCTTCCGGAACTTCGTCGCTGGTGACCTGCCCGTCACGATTCTTGTCCAATCGCTTAAACAGCGAGCCCGCGTCGGCATCCTGTCCCAGGACCGTCATGGTGCTCGCGCTCAAAATCGCGGCGGCCACTGCCACTGTGCCCCAATGAGTTCGCTGCATGACCATGCACCTTGATAAAGAACGGTTGAAGCCAGTTACGTACCAGATAACAAACCCCGGCTGCCGATCGTGGTTTCGCTTGATTTGCGTCCACACAAACAGAAAGCTCGCGCCTCAAAAGAGACGCGAGCAATCTGGTGTCGTAAACAAATTCGCTGCAACGCCTTACGGCAAGGCTGTTACTTGTCGCCTTCCTTCAGCTGGAACGTCACGAAGAGCGCCCCCTTCTTGTCTGGGACAGCATAAGATCCGCTGGGTCGCAGATACTTTTCGAGCGCTTCGAACGGCGGAAGCTTCTTCATGTCGATCCCTTCCAGGAATTCCGCGTTATCCGCGTTCTTCAGCATCTCATAGGCGGCTTTCATTTGTGCGTCAGCGCGCGAGTAACCAATCATCGAGACCTTCGGGGGGAACCGCTTCGCAATCTTCCGATAGCCAACAGATTCGGCGAGAGGCGCCGTCGAGACCGTACGCAACATGGCTTCCAGCGAAGGGGTGTCGTTGGTGAAAACGACATGGCCACCGGTCACGGCCATCGAGATTGTTTGATCATCGCCAGCACTCACTTCATAGACCGTTTCGCCGTTGAAGTCGCGAGTCTCAAGGTTGGCCCCTTCGGATTTCGCAGCTTTGGCCAGGGTCTTCTTCATCTTGGCAGCGTCTTTGACATCGAATGCCATCAGGAATTTCGGGGCGGGTTCATCGCTGTCGTTCGACGCTCGCTGAGTCACATGGAACTTTCCATCCAGCAAGTCCAAGATGTCCTTCTTGATATGGAGCCCCGGCCCATCTTCCGAATTGGCGAGCTTGTCCAGTTGCTTTGCCGTCGCTCCACGCCCCTGAATACTGTCCACAAGGGACTCGATTGCCTGATAGGCCTGAGGCACATTCCAATTGGCACTGAAATAGGCGGTGACGTCGGCGGGAACCCACTTGGGCGGGGCCAGGTCGGCGACTGGAAACTGGAAGATATTCAGCACACCTGTTGGTTGTTCGGCATGCACAAACGTCTTTGAAACGCCGTCGAAATCGTCGCTGCCATAGTAGCTTGCGCCACCCCAACCTTTGAGCCTGTCGATTCCCAGAGATGGCAGGAACAATTTCGCCATCCCGACTTGCGGAGCGAATTCCGAAGCCATATCGAGGCTTGATTGAATCAAGCCGATCGGATTAACGAACCACACCAGGGCCGGATCGCTGGATTCTTCTTTGCAACGATCCTGCACGTACTTGTAGATGTCGTTGTTCGCCAAGGTGTCGGTGCTGTCGCCGTCCCAGCGGTCCAGAACCTCCTTCAGCGCGTCGACAGATGTCGAGAAGACAAGGCACGAATCGTCATTGAAGTAAGCCAGCGTCTGGAATGGATTGTTCGGCTCCGCGTTCTTGAAGGCATAGACATGGACGCTGACGTCGCCGACATCCTGCGTGGAGTGTTCCGCGACATCGTCCAGTCCGTCATGCATCTTCTTCAGGAGCTTTTCGATCGTTTCCTTGTCGCCGTAGTCCATGATCAGCACAGGGGCCAACTTGCGAGCCGGCCGCTCCATCACAGCGATGGTGACTTCGCCCTTGGGGATGGCGAGCAACTCGGGGATCGTCACGCCGACTTCAGCCTGCAGTTTGTCTGACAGCTCGTCGATCTTCTTGTGGACATCATCAAGAAACGGCTTCAGTTCCGGGTCGCGCAGCATGCTGCCCGCCACCGACTTATCGAATTCTTCGTTGAATTCGGGAACGCTGGGAATACTGAAAAACAGCAGCGTATCCTTCGGAAGCAGTTGTGCGCCGGTAGGATCATCATCGGCGATCGCCACCTGCCCGCCGATCAGTGCCTGCGCCAAGCCGCAGATCACCAGGGTTGTCGCCAGCCACACTTGCTTCATGAGTGATTCCAATTCGTTCGACCAGAGGTTGTGATGACAGAGGAGGCAGCAGCACTCGCTGTCAAGATATCGGACATTCGCCTATCTTATTCATCCCTTAAAGGGGGCGTTCAATATCCTGACAATTTCACAACGGCCTGACAATCCTGACTTGTGGTGAACGACAAGCCAGCGTCAATGCCGCGTTCCTGCCCAATTTGAAACTTCGGGAACAGGCATGGAATATGAGGACTATTCTTGTGTACCCGTGTTCTATCACCAAGGTTTCAGAGTCCTCATCTTGGGTTGGCTTGCAACACAGAGTCGACTCGTGTTAGCGTCGTCGCTAACGTGCCCGGAATGTTGACGGGAGACGTCCCCGGTCGCTCACTGCCCAATTCGATTCCCGTTCCGCAGAAAGACCTGACAAAACTATGGCTTACGATATAACGCTGATCCCCGGAGATGGAACTGGTCCTGAACTCGCCGAAGCCACTCGCAAGTGTATCGATGGAACAGGCGTTAAGGTCAATTGGGACGTGCAGGAGTGTGGCATCGAAGTCATCGAAGCCCAGGGCAAGATTCCCGACGGCGTGTTCGCCTCGGTGCGAGCCAACAAGGTCGCTCTGAAAGCCCCGATCACGACTCCCATCGGCAAGGGATTCCGGTCCGTCAACGTGGCGTTGCGACAGGAACTCGGACTGTATGCCTGCGTCCGTCCGTGCAAGACCTATAAAGGTGTCCGTTCCTACTTCGACAAGACCAACGTCGATCTGGTCATCGTGCGCGAGAACACCGAAGACCTTTATGCTGGCGTCGAATTCCAGGCGGGTGATGCCAAGACGAGTGAGTTGATCAGTTTTATCAACGGCGCTTCCACAGGCAAGAAGATCAAGAGCGGTTTGACGACGACTGGCGTCAGCATCAAGCCGATCTCTGTCGAAGGAACCCGTAACATCAGCCGTTACGCTTTTGACTATGCCGTGAAGTTTGGACGCAAGTCGGTGACGTCCATCTCCAAGGCCAACATCATGAAGTTCACCGACGGCCTGTGGTACGACGAGACGCGTGCTGTCGCCACCGCCTTCGGAGCCAAGTACGAAGACAGCAAGCTGGCCACCGGAGTCAAAGCTGACCCAACGCTGGCTGACAGGGCAGGTACTGCGGCCGCGATCACCTATATCGAACGGTTGGTCGACAACATGTGTATGCAGTTGGTCCAAAAGCCAGAGAACTATGACGTTCTGGTCATGGGCAACCTGTACGGCGACATTCTGAGCGATCTGTGTGCGGGTCTGGTGGGTGGCCTCGGCGTCGCCCCTGGCGCCAACATCGGCCCCGATTCAGCGATCTTCGAAGCAACCCACGGTTCGGCGCCCAAGTACAAAGGCCAGAACAAGGTCAACCCGACAGCCCTCATTCTGTCCGGCAAGCTGATGCTGGAGCACCTGGGTGAAGCGGCTGCCGCCGCCAAGCTGGAACGTGCCGTCGCCAGCATCATCGAAGAAGGCAAGTACGTTACCTACGACATGAAGGCCGATCGCAACGATCCGACAGCCGTCGGGACTCGGGAAATGGCCGAAGCGATCTGCAAGCGCATGGCCGAACTCGGCTAAGGCTGCGGTTCACGCTGAAGTTGTCGAAGGGCTGTTGCACATGTTGTGACAGCCCTTCTGCTTTTATGAATTACAACAACGGCTCGTGAGCGTCGATCGTCCAGGCGGAGGGATGCTGAGTGAACCCTAATTGAGGGTAGTACTCGACCGCGGCGGGGGCAGAGAGCAGGACCAGCTTGGTTGCTGCCCCGAGCTTTGATCGGGTGAGCCGAATCAGTTCACGGCCAATGCCGCATTTCTGGTGCGTTTCCCGCACGGCCAGATCGGACAGGTACGCGACGAAACTGAAGTCGGTCAGGCTGCGAGCGACTCCTACCAGCAGTGGGCCATCCCAGGCGGATACCGTCAGATTACCGTGCTGGAGCATGTCATGAATCGTTTGCAGATCATCCACGGGACGCCGCACGCCCAATGAGGTTGCCTTCAATAGCTCTATAAATTCAGCAGGATCCAGATCGTTGCCGATGCGATTAGTGATGTCTGACATCACAGGTCCTTCCGAGATCGCTCCCTTCGTTTGCGAAGGGAGCGTTGCAGAAAATAGCCTTAGAATTTTTCATCGTCTTCAATGTCGTCTCGCTGCGCCGCATCAATCAACGCGCGGCCCGCTTCAATTGACCGCTCGGCAGGGGCGCGAGGGTCGTCGTTCGCTTCCAATTCCCAGCAGCAGTGCAGTGCGTAGATATCCTCGGGAGACATCTCGACGTTGGTTTCATCAATCAGCGAAAACGTGATGCTGCCTGTCATCCCGATGCCGTCTGTTTCCGACTCATCATCGCCAGCAACACGGTAGTTATATTTGAACAGCCACAGCGGTCGCCAGTCGTTGGTCGGTGGCCAGTAGAGTTCCCTGGCGTCGTAAAGTTCAATGTCATCAGGGGGCAAGCCAAACTCTTGTGGATGCGAGAGCCAGTCACACATTTCAGCCATCGCGACAAATTCGGGCTCATTGGCCTCATCGGGAATCGCGTCCGCTCGCTTCAGCTCTTGCAGGTAGGTTCGAGCGGTAATCGCCAGGTTCCGATCCAACGTGAGCCTTGCCAGGAACTTGATCCCGGCATCACTTCCCAGCACGGCTGAGGCCCAGGCCCCTTCCATCTGAACTCCCACGTCGGAATGATCCATCGCCAGCGCCAGCAGTTCCGATCTTGGAGGATCGGTGACAAATGGCACCGCTGCTGCCGCCGCATGCGCATAACTAAATTCGTCTTCATCGCTGCTGGCTAACCAACCTCGCAGCTTTCCGATTCCATCCGGCGTATTGAACGGGTGTATAGAGATGACATGATCACGGGCCAGTCGGTTTACCCAGTCGAGAAACGCCACGCAAACGAATCCATCGGGCAACGGATTGCAAAGTCGGCGTATCAAGCTGGGGATTACCGGATCACTGTCACCCAATTGCTCGAAGATCACCGCCCACAGATAACCGTCCTGCAGCGCGACGCTGTACGCGGCATCGACGACGCGATCCAGTCCTTCATCAGTACCGTATCTCGCAAAGATCTTGAGAGCGAACAATAGGTCGCTGTCGCATTCGCTCGGGTCGATCAATTTCGCATCGTACGCCTCGATCAGAAGGGGAATCCCCTTGACCGCCAGATGCCGATACGCTTCGGCCAGGGTGACCGACTGGAACAGCCGCACAAATTCAGGGAACGCCGAGACCGCTTCGTCGCTATCCACCGCCCGCTTCACGAATTCGGCCATTGCCTGAGTCAGTGCTTCGGCATCGGCCACTGAAGCTATCTCGTATTCCCCCAGTTCACTGAGCTCTTCGCACAGATCTCCATCCGGGGCGAGACCTCGCGTGAGTGCAGCTTGCAGGAGACTGGGTTTACTCATCGACAGAACACCTTAATACCTGACTGATCAATATTCGCGGCCCACAGATCGCATTCTACCAATCGTATGGCGGCTTGTCGTGAAGCAAGATCCTGCCGAAAGACGGCGTCGAGCCGTGCTAATCTTCAGCTTCGTCCGTTGAATGGCCGTCGGATTGTGGCTCAACGGAATCGGCTGGCGGGTAAAAGCCACCACATCGCAGAACCGGCTGTTGCGGGTACTTGGAAAACCGCGAGTCCGTGCTGGAAAGAGTACACATCAAAAACCGCGATCGTGGCGTGGTGACCACTCGCACCCATCGACACATCTCGCACAGGCTATTCGGCATTCGTGAAAGGATAATTAGTCCTCAGCGAATGTACACTCGCGAGCAACAGACACGCGGCGATGCGCTAGCTTACGCAAGCGTGGTCACCCGAGAGAATACGAGCGTGTCGTATTGGGCAATAACTGTCACACCGCGGGACGTGCCGCTGCGGATTTGCGGAAACCCAGCAGAATCGGTAACACAAACAGCGTGAAGACCATGCTGCTGATCACCCCCCCGATGACGACGGTCGCCAATGGCCGCTGGACTTCGGCTCCCGACCCCTCGCTGGTCGCCATGGGAATAAACCCGACGCTCGCAACCAATGCGGTCATCAGGATCGTTCTCAAGCAACTGACGGCCACGTTCGGAACCTCTGGCATCGCCATGTCCTTTGAGGTCACCGCTTGAACGGCCGTTCGCCACGCCGAGACCAGAATCATGCTGCTCAGCACGGATACACCGGATAGTGTGATGAATCCAACCGCCGCCGAAATCGACAAGGGCATCTCTCGCATCGCCACGGCCAGAATTCCCCCGACGCAGGCGAACGGGACACTTGCAAACACGATTATCGTGTCCGGTAGGCTTCGATAGGTCAGGTACAGCAAACCGACAATCAGCCCCAAGGCGACCGGAACTACGATCATCAGGCGCTGCTGAGCTCGCTGCATGTTTTCAAACTGACCACCCCACTCAATCCGGAACTTATCTTTGGGAAGATCCACTTCCGCCGAGATCTTTTTCTGGGCCTCGCCGACAAAGCTGCCGACATCACGACCACGAACATTACATTGAACCGTGACGCGTCGTTTGCCCCATTCACGGGTGATCATCTTTGGCCCGCTCATGCGACGGATGTCGGCCACGCGAGACAATGGCAGCCGTTCGCCGCCAGGTGCCGACAACAGTATCTGCCCAATCGCCTCAGGATCTTCACGCATCGAATCAGGCAGACGAGCGACGAGCGGAAAGCGAAGCTGACCCTCGACGACTTCCCCGACAACCTTGCTGCCAATCGATTCGACGACGTCCAGGACCGCCTTCGCTGAGATCCCATAACGAGCAATCTCGTCCTGTAGCAACGAGATCCTCAGGATCGGCTGCCCCGCCACTTGTTCGGCAGTCAGGTCGTTACACCCTTGAATGCCGGCGAGAACTTTTTGCAGTTCCTGAGCTTTGGGGATCAACGTATCAAAGTTATCGCCGAACAACTTCAACGCCACGTCTGCACGCACGCCCGAGACCATTTCATTGATACGCAGTTCGATCGGTTGAGTGAACCAGGTAATCTGCCCCTTCATCTCGTTCACTTCGACGACCATCTTCTCGACCAGGGCCGACTGCGTTCGCGCCTGTTTCCATGAGGAGCGTGGTTTCAGAGCGACGAATAAGTCAGTCACTTCAACATTGCCTGCATCGGTCGCCACTTCTGGTGAACCAACGCGGCTCCAGGCTCGCTCGACTTCATCCGGGAACTTCTCGAGCAGCATTCGCTCCAATCGAGTATTCATCTCGGCAGAGACATCCAGGCTGGTTCCAGGGGCTCGCATCACTCCGATAACGAGGTCGCCTTCTGACAGCCGAGGAACGAATTCGGAACCAAGCCCCATTGCCACGGTCAGGGCATATCCCAAAACGCAGACGGCGGCAGGCAACACAAGCCAGCGGGCTTTGATCGCGCCTTTCAGCAACGGGCGATAAATCCACTGAGCCAACCGAACGAGGAACACGTCCTTTTCTTCGCAGACGCGAGGCAGAACGAGACTGGCCAGGACGGGAGTGACCGTCAGCGAGATGATCAGTGATCCGATCAGAATGAATATGACCGTGAGCGCCATCGGACGGAACATCTTCCCTTCGATTCCTTCCAGCGTCAGGATCGGCAGATAGACGATCATGATAATGAGCTGGCCCATCACGGTCGGAATTTTCACATCCGACGCGGCCTGGCGAATGACCTGCAGTCGTTCTTCACCCGCGCAAGAGCCGCGATGCGCCAGTCGCCAGATAATGTTCTCGATCACCACCACCGAACTGTCGACAACGATCCCGAAGTCGATCGCCCCCAGGCTCAGCAGTGAAGCGGCGATCCCCATGTACCACATGCCAATGAAACCGACCATCATCGAAAGCGGGATGGCCGCGGCGCAGATTAAACCCGCTCGCAAGTTCCCCAGCAGCAGGAACAGCAGGATGACGACCAGGTACGCTCCTTCGCAAAGATTGTTCTTCACCGTCTCGATGACGCGGTTCACCAGCGAGGTGCGGTCATAGACGATGTCCATATGCACACCCTCGGGAAGGGTCTGTTGCACCTCGTGAAATTTGTTCCGCAGTCGATTGGTCACGGCATAGCTGTTCTCGCCCATCAGCATGAAGCCCAGACCGAGAACGACTTCGCCCTTGCCGTTCGCTGTCACAATCCCGCGCCGCATTTCATGCGAGACGACGACATCGGCTACGTCGCGGACACGAATTGGCACGCCATCCACGGCGGTGATGACGATCCCTTCAATCTGCGGAACATCGATCGTTCGGCCCACGCCGTGGACGAGTACGGTATCGCCGGATTGACGAATGCTGCCCCCCCCGACGTTCAAGTTGTTGGACGCCACCGCCTCCAGCACCTGGTCAAACTTCAAACCATGCTTGACCAGTCGAACGGGGTCCAAACGCACCTGGTACTGCTTCTTCAAACCGCCCCAGGAATTGATCTCGGCCGAACCGGGAACCGTTCGCATCGTCGGTTTGACTTCCCAGTCGTGCAGTGTTTTGGCTTTGGTGAGGTCCCCGTCTTCAGCGATCAGAGTGTAGTGGAAGACTTCACCGAGACCAGTTGAGACCGGGCCCATTTCCGGTCGACTGATCCCGGGGGGAACTTCCACACCCGTCAATCGCTCGTTGATCAGTTGTCTGGCAAAGTAGATATTGGTGCCATCGCGGAACGTTACGATGACTTGGGACAATCCAAATTGAGAAACCGAACGCAACTGCTCCAACCCGGGCAGGCCGCCCAGCGCCATTTCAACGGGAAATGTCACCTGGCGTTCGACTTCTTCGGGGACCAGAGCCTGCGCCACGGTATTGATCTGCACTTGAACCGGGGTTGTATCCGGAAAGGCATCCAAGTTCAGTGAGTTCAGGCTGAGGTATCCGAGGAACGAAACCAATGCGGCCCCCAACAGGATCATCAGCCGGTGGGACAGGGACCAGGCAATCGTCGAATCCAACATAGTCGTAACGAGGCTTTACTGTTGGCGGGCGTCGTGTCAGCGGTCAATCGGGGGGCGGGTCAAGTCGTCTGCGTCAAACAGCAATCACGGTGCTGAAGCGACGTGATTCAATGTCCATTCGGACTTCAAGACATGGCCGCCGCGCACCACGATCTCGGTTCCAGGCTTCAAATCGCCGGTTACAAGCTCTACGACGTTACCGTCGCGAACACCCAGCGACACATTGACGCGTTCAAACGTCAAATTGTCGGTCTTGGCAAATACGAGTGCCTGTCGATCGTCGTGAAGGATCGCAGAGACGGGGGCCACGAGTGCGGTATCGCTATTCCTCAGAATGATCGTCCCTGTCCCGAACGTATTGGCTCGCAGCAATCGCACTTCTCGTCCCGATTGAGGGTCCGTCGAAACAACAGGATTGTCGACCTCCGCACGAATCTGCAGCGTTCGCGTCTGCTGATTCATTTCCGTGCTGATCCAGGTAATTGTCGCATGCAAATCCTTTTCGATTCCATCAGGGTTGAATGTGACCTGCTGTCCCAAAGCCAGCTGAGATGCCCCTTCTTTCGGGACGTCCAGCTTCAACCACATCCGACGAATATCGGCGATCTCCAGAATTGGCTTACCAACTTCTGCAGTTTCCCCCAGTGCGACTTCCTGACGCAGGACGATACCATCAAAGGTGGCTTTAATCGGCAGCAAATTCGAGGTCATCTTCTGCAGCCCTTCCACAACGGTGTCGGGCAGGCCTAAGAACCGAATTCGCTCCGCACGAGCGGCATCGTCCAATGCCTGATAGTCCTCTGACTTGATGTTAAATCCCAGGTTGAGCAGCGTCTGTTCGGCGTTCAACAGGCGGATCTTCGCTTCTCGCATGGCGACTTTCGCTTCGCGTACTTGTCGCTGAGGGATAGCGCCGCTTGCGATGCCTTCCAGATTGGTCAGGATTTCGGTCTTGGATTCCAATGCCACCAGGGCACTGAGAAATTCCGACTTGGACTGCCCTACTTCGGCTGCGTCGACCACAACCAGCACATCTCCCTTCTTGACCGCTTCGCCCACATGTTTGCAGACTCGCCACACCGTCCCGGTCGTTCGAGAAGAGAGGCACGCCGAGATTCGCTCGTCATAAGTGATCACGCCAGTGGTCCGGACGCGCTCGGCAATCGGCTTTTGCTGCAGAGGGGCCGTGGCGATCCCAGAAACCTCCATCGAATGCTCGGAGGGAAAGGTGACTTTCCAGTCTCCGGAGGCTGTCGGCCCCGCCTCAACTTTCTGTGCCGTGCCGTGACTGGCGTCGGGCGCATGAGCAGCATCAGAATGAGTTTCATCGCCGGCATGAGTCACCGGCCGGAAGGTCCAGTGCGTTTGATGGCCGCACCAGCCAACGGCGACTAGTGCTGCAAGGATGCCCAAATACCTTGCACTTTTGAGAACTGCGGTTGTCGACGACTCTGGCAGCGGCTTCACATGAGCGGAAGAATGAGCGGCAGTCATAAAGCAGAATTCCTAACTTATTTTCCAACAGTCAGTTCCGACAAGAAGGCCAATAGAATTCAATGGCCCAAGTTGCCAGCGGCTATGCTAATACAGGTGAAATAGTGATTTCCGAAGATCCGACACAAAAGGAACTTGCCACGTCAGGCCAACTATTTGGCGCTGGCTGGGCTGTCCTTTTTCACATTCGCTCGCAACCCCAACGGTTACTTTCCCGCAAGGATCAGGAGCAAAGCGTATGCCAGCGGGCGGTTGGCCAGATGTCTGCACCTAGAGACGCATGACCGCACGGCGTTCAATTGCCATCAGAAAATTGGGAGCAAACTCCACAACCAAAGAACCCGATCTCACCTCGGCAAAACCACGCAGATGAGATATTCGCTGACGACAGCGAGCGGCAGGATCGCTTCGCCGGACATGCAGGGCGGCGCACTGGAATTCTTCCGCCTCAACCAACCCACGAGACACGCCAACGTCAACCAAAATGGTTGCTGCAGACACTGTAGCGAACTGGGTACCGGGGAGCTCAGGACAGGCCCACCCGGGCATCACAAGAAGAGTACAGATCAAGATCGGCAATGAGGTCGACATAGCGAACTATATCGGAAGAGTATTACGTTTTCAACAGCTTTCCATCGATCTCGACTTGTTCCTCATTCACAAGTCGTTCGTGCAAAATATCTTACGCACGGGAAAGTAAAAGCGGCTTGGCAGGACAAATCCCACCAAGCCGCGTTGTCAAATCGTCAAAAGAGATACTTCGTCGACGGACTTATTTAGCTCCGTCTCCTGCCGTCACCAGTTCTTCGTTCGGCTGTTCGACTGACGATGGTTCGAAATCCAGTTGCTTCTGGTCGCCGACTTCCTTCACGCGAACCGTGATGGTGTTGTGGCCCTGGAAGATTCCTTGCAGCAGGTTTTCGGAAAGAGGATCTTCGATATAGGTTTCGACCGCGCGGCGTAGCGGACGAGCTCCATATTCGGTGGCGTTCCCCTTCTCGATGATGTACTGCTTCGCCTCATCGGTCAGAATCAGCGCCAGCCCCTTCTCGCTGAGACGTTCGCGAACCTTCGACAGCTCGATTTCGACGATCTGCTTCAGGTTCTCTTCGGTCAACGAGCGGAAGACAACGACTTCATCGAGACGGCCCAGGAATTCAGGCTTGAACTCGCGTTCGATCTCGTGCGTCAGTCGTTCCTTCATGCGTTCGTAGCTGGTGTCGTTATCCTTCGGTGCGAAACCGAATTCACTGGTGATTGCATTCGCACCAGCATTGGTCGTCATAATCACGATGGCGTTCTTGAAGTCGACCTTGCGACCGAAGCTGTCGGTCAAATGGCCTTCTTCCATGATCTGCAGCAGCATGTTGAAGACGTCAGGGTGGGCCTTCTCGATTTCGTCCAGCAGCACGACCGCATACGGCCGACGTCGGATCTTCTCGGTGAGCTGTCCCCCTTCTTCAAAGCCAACGTATCCTGGAGGAGCACCGATCAGGCGGCTGACATTGTGCTTCTCCATGTACTCGCTCATGTCGATCTGGATCAAGGCATCCTGATCGCCAAACATGAACTCCGCCAACGTCTTGGCTGTCAACGTCTTACCAACCCCGGTGGGACCGGCGAACAGGAAGACCCCCGTCGGACGCATTGGATCTTTCAATCCGCTGCGGCTACGACGAACAGCCTTGGCAACTTGTCGGATCGCTTCGGTCTGGCTGACCACTCGGCGGTGCAGTTCTTCTTCCATCCGCAACAATCGGACAGCGTCTTCGCTCGAAAGACGAGTCAGCGGGATCCCGGTGATCTTGGAAACGACTTCCGAAATCACTTCGGCATCGACGACGCCATCTTTTTCCTTGGACTTTTCTCGCCAGTCCTTGTTCAGGTTTTCCTTCTTCTTCTTGAGCTTGTCAGCCTGATCGCGCAGCGACGCCGCTTTTTCGAAGTCCTGATTCGCGACGGCTTCTTCCTTCTGAGTATTCAGCCGTTCGATCTCTTCTTCGATTTCTTTCAGGTCTGGTGGTCGGACCATCGATTTGAGACGGACACGAGCGCCCGCTTCGTCGATCACGTCGATTGCCTTGTCCGGCAAACAGCGAGCCGTGATGTAACGAGTCGACAGTTCGACAGCCTTTGCGAGCGCGTCGTCCGTGATCTGGACTCGGTGATGCTGTTCGTAACGATCGCGCAAACCCTTCAGGATCTCGATCGTCTGCACGGGTGATGGAGGCTCGACCACAACCATCTGGAAGCGTCGTTCCAGAGCCGAATCCTTTTCGATGTACTTGCGGTACTCGTCCAGCGTCGTCGCACCGATACATTGGATTTCACCACGACTCAGAGCAGGTTTCAGCACGTTCGAGGCATCAATCGCCCCTTCCGCACCACCGGCACCGACCAGCGTGTGCAATTCGTCGATGAACAGAATTGTGTTTTTGGCACGCTTCACTTCGTTCATGACAGCCTTGATACGCTCTTCGAACTGACCGCGATACTTCGTACCAGCGACCATCATCGCCAGGTCGAGCACCACGATTCGCTTGTCGCGCAGCAGTTCCGGCACTTCGCCGTTCACGACCATCTGGGCAAAGCCTTCGACGATCGCAGTCTTACCGACGCCTGCTTCGCCCAGCAGAACCGGATTGTTCTTCTGGCGACGGCACAGGATCTGAATCACGCGTTCGATTTCATTCGCGCGGCCAATGACCGGATCCAGTTTGTTCTGGCGAGCCAGTTCCGTCAGATCGCGACCGAAGCTATCGAGTGCCGGCGTCTTGCTCTTCCCTGTCTTGCCAGCCGCGGCGGCACCCTGACCGGCCCCGCCACGTTCGGTCGTCCCCTCGGCCCCTTCCATTCCATGGCCGAGCAGGTTCAGAACCTCTTCCCGAACGTCTTCCAGCTTCAGGCCGAGGTTCATCAGGACCTGGGCCGCTACGCCTTCTTGCTCGCGGATCAAACCCAACAGCAGATGTTCGGTCCCGACATAGTTATGGTTGAGGTTCCGAGCCTCTTCCATCGCGTATTCGATGACCTTCTTCGCCCGTGGAGTCTGTGGCAGTTTGCCCATCGTGACCATGTCTGGTCCCGACTGAACAATCTTCTCGACTTCCAGGCGAATCTTGCGCAGATCAACCTCGAGGTTCTTCAGCACATTGGCCGCAACGCCCGAACCTTCTTTGACGAGGCCCAGCAGGATGTGCTCAGTTCCAATGTATTCATGATTGAATCGTTGGGCTTCCTGATTGGCCAGTTGCATCACCTTGCGGGCGCGATCGGTAAATCGCTCGTACATTACGAAGCCTCCGGATTTCCAAGTGTGGGACAACCCACTGTTTATAACCGTCGTTTCACCACGAACCGTTTCAGCGGCCGTGCCAGGGATTTTCAGTCGCCTCTTCGCGTACCCAACATTCTACGCCAGCGATCAAGGATACGTCGTCACAAATCGTCTTTGACCATTTCACCGACCGAAACCAGTCACCACCAAACGAACCTGGTCCTCGACATCACCGGCACCATCTTTGCAATAGCTTTAATCGCCACGAATTCTTCATTGATCATTTATGGTTCCGGGGCGATTCTAGTTGCGTGTCTGACGAAGGGCAAGGAGCGGACCACAACCGCCCTAACCCAAGACAGCGTTCGACCTTGATTCGCAATCGCGGGCGTCATACGACACCCATTCCAACCCCGTGTTGTCGCCTCGACCTGGCTGACCTTATCCCGGAACGATCGAATGCCGCCGTCGCTGGAAATATGGAGAATTCTGGACGCCGCCGCCAATCGCGCGGGGGAAGGGCTGCGCGTCGTCGAGGAATTCGCTCGATTTGCCCTGAACGACGCTCATCTCTCTCGCCTCCTGAAAGAGTGCCGCCACGATTTGACAGCGGCTCTGGCCGCGATCCCCGAATCGAACCGCCTGGCCGCCCGTGACACCCTCGGCGACGTCGGCACCGCGATCGGAACCCCATCGGAATACGCCCGGCTGACCCCCGCCGATGTCGCCCGAGCCTCGTTCAAACGAGTCCAGGAAGCCCTGAGAACCCTGGAAGAATACGGCAAACTCATCGATTCAGACCTCGCCCAGCGGGTCGAGCAGCTGCGATATCGCCTGTACACCGCCGAAAAAGCCGTGCTGCGAACGGCTGCCCTCCGAGAATCCCTGCACGAGAGAGTTTTGTATCTGCTCGTCACGTCGCAGTCGTGTCCCGGTAGTCTCGAATCAACCTTGCGCAATGCGTTGGCGGCAGGAGTCGGAATTATCCAAGTCCGCGAAAAGCAGATGCCCGACCGCGAACTGCTGGAACACGCTCGCCGCATTCGTGGCATCACCCAAGAATTCGGTGCCTTACTCATCATGAACGACCGGCCGGATCTGGCCGTTCTTGCCCATGCGGACGGAGTTCACGTCGGGCAGGACGAACTCAGCGTCCGCGACGCTCGTCGCATCATCGGCCCGGATCGCCTCGTTGGAGTTTCGACACATTCCATCGAGCAAGCCCGCCAGGCGGTCCTCGACGGGGCCGACTATCTGGGAGTCGGACCTACATTCCCCAGCAAGACGAAATCGTTTGAAGAATTCGCTGGCTTGGATTTTGTAAAGCAAGTCGCAACGGAAATCAGTCTCCCCTGGTTCGCAATCGGCGGTATCTCTTCAGAAAATATTGTCACCGCGATGAAAGCGGGAGCGAAACGAGTCGCTGTCAGCAACGCTATCTGCGCGTCCGCCGACCCTGGGCAAGCCGCGACGTCCCTGCTTCAGTCGTTGCGAACGACAGTCGTCTCCTAAGAAAAATCGCGGCCCTCTCCAGCATTGCGGAGAGAGCCGCGAGATCTTGTAAGTTCATCCAATCAGGATCACACGTCACACAGCTTCACAGCCTGCTTCAAGCCTGCCAGCGGATCGCGAGTCGGAATGAATTCTTGTCCGACGTAACCATCGTAACCCAGATCCAACAGCTTGCGCATGATCGGCGGGTAGTTGATCTCTTGCTTGTCATCCAGTTCGCCGCGGCCAGGATTGCCGGCAGTGTGAATGTGCCCGATCACATCCTTGCACTGTTCCAGACGACGAATCACGTCACCGTTCATGATCTGGACGTGATAGATATCAAACAGAACCTTGATTCGTGGCGAACCGACGCGACGAACGATGTTCGCGACATAGTCGATGTCGTCCCCCTGATAGCCAGGATGCCCCTTCATCGGGTGGGAACCGTCGCGAGTATTGAGGTGCTCGACGCACAGCGTCACTCCCTTTTTCTCGGCCAGCGCTGCAATCTTCTTCAGGCCTGCGACACAGTTGTCAGCCCCTTCTTCCAGCGAGATTTCCCCGCTTTTCGGATCTTCCGCATCGCGCCACTTAAAGCCCGTAAAACCAATGACGCTCGGAAAACCGGCGACCGCGCAGTCCTCGATCATCTTGCTGGTTCGCGTGATCACTTCGTCGTGATACTTCGGATTATTGAAGCCCTTCACGAATGGAGCCCCTGGCATTCCGTTCGGGGCGATCGCGCAGGTCAAGCCGTGCTTCTTCAGGGTGGCCCAGGTGTCAGGCTCGCAGATCTCAATCGATTTGCAACCGAGCGATGTGGCCACCTGACATGTCTTCTCCATGTCCCACTTTTCACCGGCGACATTGAAGCACCAGAAGACGATCGACTGCTTGATGCGTCCGTTGACAATGGTCTTTTCTTCGGCGGCAAACATGGTGTCAGTTCCCAAAGTGGTCAATGAAGCCGCGGCACCCGCCGCGACAGTGGCTTGAAATAATTCTCGACGCGATAACTTTTCGGTAGACATGAAACACCCCGAGGCTGAGGTTCTTCGAACAGTAGCGACATCCACAGATGTCAATCTCCATGCTTCTGACGCAAGCGCGACGACGTCCGCAGCATTAACTGAATCCGCTCAATGTCATTCAACCAGTCTTGCGTCACATTGGCGAGCAATGATTGTTCGGGGGCAACCAGGCCTGTCGGACAAAACGCTCCCTCCAGGCTGCTGGCCATATCGCGGTACTTGGACAACGTGCGATCCCCCGAGCGACCGCATGGAGCACCGTCTTCCGCCAGATAGACGATCGATGGGACACGGCGACCACCACAGATCGACAGTTCATCAGCCAAATCGGGATTGTCGTCGCGGTCGAAGTACCGAATCTGCAACCGAGGGGTCTCGCGAGCGAAATGGTCCAGGATCGGGCACTGCTGAATGCAATCACCGCACCAGGCTCCGGCCACCATCACCACCAGCATGTCACGCCGGAAACTGGCGAGCAGTTCCTTCTGTGCCGCGGTCAACGTGACACCGGCATGAAAATCATCCCACCGCCGTCGCTGTTCGGGGGTGGCATACTTATCCAGGAATTCCGTATATCCCAGGCCGCTAGGCCATTTCTGCATGAAGTCCATTCGACGGCACCACTCGGGAAAGAATCGGCAGGAAGCTCCGATCGTCATGTCGATAGGAAGCTGACCGGGAAATGTACGCCGTTCCAGAAAGCATTCCAAGCGTCAGACAAACGTATGATCTCGATTGAATGGCAAGTTGTATTGCTCCAAATCATCCAGATGTCAGCATGACCAGATTGTGAAGAGGCGGTTTCCGATCGAGACACGTTTTCGCGAAGTGGATCAACTGCCGTGCCCAGAATCAACTTCTCCGCTTACTCTGTTTTCTCATACAGTTGCGATAGTTCGTATTTAGTCTCGATCTTCGCATCGGCTACCATTTGCAGCAGCAGATTTCGTAGCCGAGCAGCATTCAGCTTGTGACGAATCTCGACCTGCACTTTCTCGTAAGGGGATGTCGTGGCAACACGT
Organism: uncultured Schlesneria sp.; assembly: GCA_966211735.1. Lineage (GTDB taxonomy): Bacteria > Planctomycetota > Planctomycetia > Planctomycetales > Planctomycetaceae > Schlesneria. The sequence continues at coordinate 1,340 of CBIHQO010000015.1, read as the reverse complement.
CGTCTGGCGACTCGGACCAGTTGCAATTCCGAAGGCCCTTCGTGAATTTCGCTCCAACGACCCATCGGCATCTCAAACAACAACTTTTCGAGTTTCTGATCGGTCAAGGTGCCGATTGCCATCGCTTTCCACAGGCCCCCTTCCTTGGCGTGGATGCCGTCGGAGTATTTGTCCGAGACTTCCTTAGTGGGAACTTGCAGCTCCAATTCCAGTCGTGCCTGCTCCATCTTGTGGAGCGCGACTTTTTTGGAATCGTCATTGAAAAATGTAATCTGGATCTGCTGCCAATCCACATTCGCCGGAACAACATAGTCCTGCAGATGCTCTTCGTAGTACGCCGTCATTTCATCGCCACTGATGACATCGTCCCTTGCCATTTCACGGGAGACAAACAGGTGACAAAATGCGGTAACTGCAAATTGCTTCTGAGTGTAGCCCAGCGTCGTCCCCAAATCCTGCAGGACAGCCTCTAATTCATCACGTGTGTCGACACCGTAGTGGCGCAAGAGCTTGGGGATCTCGTCCTTGGTGAAATGCTCTGCCAATTGGTTCCGTAACTTAGCCCACTCCTGGGGAGTCACACTCGATTCGACTGCTGCGACAATTAGTCTGTGCTGAACATGTGCGGGGAGATCTTGTTGGGTGAATACTTCTCGCTGTTGATCAAATTCAGCTTGAGAACGCCTTAGGCTTTGCAGACCTTTGCGCATGCTGGACAAATAGTCGGCGTATCGAGCGAGTATCTCTCCTTTGAGTATCCGATCCCCATTGACGGTCGCCGCGATCTGCTGGTTGTAGGCTTCTGTATCATCTTTCCACGATGTCTTAGCTCGTGAATCGGGCATCCCCTCTGCAGTCTCCGCTGACGACAATTCAGACTTTTCGACTGCCGCTCCTGCGGTTGGGTGTTTGAGAAAAAAGGGGGGCATCTGTTGGGACTGTGTACTGGACTTCGCATTCGCAGCAGGGTTCGCATTTGACCTGCGACGCGGTAATTGCAACACAAAGGGCTTGTTCAGCACACTCTCTTCGGACTTTTCCGATTCGAAATACGGATTCTTGATGTTATCCGGCCGGGTTGCATCGGCCGGTATTTCCCACGCTGCCACGGGAATATCGAAGTCTTCTTCAGCCTGGCAAACTGCGCAGAGCAATACGGTGAGCGCAATCAGAGTCATGTGATAGGCCATCGAATTCGTCCTTGAATCACGGGTTGGCCAGTGAACCGGTCATCAAAGTAGGCCGATGCCAACATTCGGTCAATCGCAAAGACGATGCCGAACCTTACGATGCCTCCACGTGGAATAGTGCCCTTATCTAGCACAATGCAGGCCTTTCTA
>CBIHQO010000014.1:0-21262 GCA_966211735.1 uncultured Schlesneria sp. | reverse complement strand
CATATGCCGGTCGAAGCCCCTCATGTCGCTCAACATGGGTTGGGAAAAAATCTCCCAGATGCTGCGGAGATTCTGCATCTGCAGGTCGTGGCGGATCCAGCCGGAGGTGTGAAAGAGGTCGCCATCGAGAAATCTGCTATAATTCCTGGGCCGCTGGCAGCACGTAATTTGCTTTCACTTGAACAGAAACTCCAAATCATTTTTGGAACGCAACACATTCCGTATGACCGAGTCCAAATTGAAGTCGACGGCCAACTGCATTATGGCGAACTCATGAAGATCATTGACGTTTGCTCTCATCAGAAGCTTGCCGATGGTGAAACGTTGCAGAAAATCAGTTTCACCGAGCTTTAGGAGATCCACCATGCGCCGGTTCCGTAGTCGTCCCTATGGTCAATCTGTCCGGCCAAGTCGCCTGGTGTCGATGCTGTTCGCCGTCGCCATCCTCTGGATGCTGTACGAGCGATTCCGGGATCCGTCCACATGGCGCTCGTTGCTGGATCTGAAGGACGACACGACCGTTGCCGCCGCGGTGGAACCTGCCGCGATTCCAGAAGATCCCGAAGTCATCGCGCCTGGCCCGAATGACCTCGACGAGGAAGAAGTTGCCCGCTCGAAAGAGCGTCTCGATCTGGTCACCGATAAGACTCCGCTGAAGCCGCGAGAAATGCATGCGTATTGGCAATTCATGCAATGGAGTCAGACGGAGTCATCTGCCGAACTGGAAAAACGAGCACTGCATGACGTCGCGTTCACTCAACTGTGGGAGCAACCTGAGAAATATCGCGGTGAGCTGATCTCGATGCGCCTGCACGTTCGGCGTGTTCTCAAATACGAAGCTCCGTCCAATCCAGGTGAATTGCGTGACGTTTACGAAGCCTGGGGCTGGACCGATGAATCGCGTTCATTCCCCTATGTCGTGGTCTTCGCGCAATGCCCCGATGGTCTGCCGATCGGAACCGATATCCGCGGCGAAATAAATTTCGTCGGCTACTTCTTGAAAATCATGAAGTACGAAGCCTTCGATGTTGTTCGCGGTGCCCCTTTACTCGTCGGTCGAGTCCAACTCGCCTCGCCTCGTGTCGCACCACGGAAAGCGCCCCCTGATACGACGGTCATCTTGTGGGTTTTGGGCGGGGCTGCGGTCCTGGCTGGATACGGTGTCTGGCGTCAGTTCCGAGCGAAATCGGCGAACAAACTGACGTCGCTGCCGGACGAAGTCGTCTCGCTTGGCGAACCAACCTCGTCGAGGCGAGACAATCTTGACGTCATCCCTGATTTCTCCGACTTCGAGGAAGTCGGCGCAACATCGCGCGAAGAGGGCCGTTAGCACGACGGTGAACTGGTGAAGAACAGTTTGCCGAACTCCAGGAGGCCACACGATGCGCTGGTTCACCTGTCGTCCTCACGATCGGTCAGTCTGGCCAACTCGTTGGGTCAGGATGATGTTCGCGGTCGCTGCGATTTGGATGTTGCTGAATCTGAAGGATGGTTTGACCATTGCGGCAGAGTCCCCTCCGGTCGCGGAGGATCCCGAAATCGTGATCGCTGGTCCGAATGATCTCGACGATGATGAAGCTGCTCGCTCAGCAGAGCTTCTTGGTCTGGTGACGGATGGAACTCCGCTGAAGCCGAAGGAAATGCCTGCTTATTGGCAACTGATGCAATGGAGCCAGACAGCGTCGTCAGCAGAACTGGATCAGCGGGCCCTGCACGACGTCCCGTTCACTCAGTTGTGCGAACAACCCGCTAAGTATCGTGGCAAGCTAATTTCGATGCGTCTGCACGTTCAGCGTGTTCTGAAGTACGACGCTCCATCGAATCCCCTCGAATTGCAGGATGTTTACGAAGCTTGGGGTGGGACCGATGAATCGCGGTCGTTCCCCTATGTCGTCGTCTCCTTCCAGTGCCCTGACGGACTACCGATCGGAACCGATGTCCGAGGCGAAGTCAATTTCGTCGGTTACTTCTTGAAGGTGATGAAAATAGAAGGTGCAAAAAACAACGCTCGCGGAGCTCCCTTGCTCATTGGCCGGATGCAACTGGCCTCGACTCCCATCGCTCCCAAAAAGACCTCTCTCGATCCTTCTGTGTTCTGGGGGATCCTGGGTGGAGCTGCGGCCGTTGCGGGCTTTGGCGTCTGGCGGGCAGTGCGATCGAAGTCTGCAGCCAAGGCGGCATCACTTCCGGACGAGGTCCTCTCACTTGGTGTGCCTGACCTCAATCGAGGAACCGCTAGCGTCAATGCCAACCTGGATTTATCCGAATCCGAGCAAGTGGACACAACTGAATCTCGCGATTAGGCGGCGACGCGACCATCGCGAATGCGAATTAACTGATCTCCCACCTGAACGTGTTCTTGCTCGTGAGTCACGACGACAACCGTCGATTGATGTTCGTGACACAGCGTTCTTAAGTCTTTCATGATCGCAGCCCCGTTTTCGCTGTCGAGTTCACCGGTTGGTTCGTCCGCCAGGACCAGCTTCGGCTTCTTCAGCAACGCACGGGCGATCGCGACGCGCTGTTGTTCGCCTCCCGAGAGTTGATTGGGACGATGCGTCAACCGATTTTCCAGCCCTAGCCTGCTGAGGAGTTCAATAGCCTCTTTCCGCAGCGCCGGGGCGACGCCGCGCGGCAGGAACGGAGCGAGGGCATTGTCGACAGCGGACAAATTCGAGAGCAGGTTGAAGCTTTGGAAGATGAAGCCCACTTCGTCCCGCCGGAACGAATCGCGTTCACGAGTCGTCATTCCCCCCAATGCTTTGCCTGCGACGGTGATGACCCCGTCCGTCGGTTCATCAAGGGCTCCTAGCAGATACAGCAGCGTACTTTTGCCGCTTCCGGACGGGCCCAGGATGAACGTGAATGACCCCTGTTCGATACGGCAGGTCACTCCGCGCAAAGCATGGACCTCCAAAGCACCGCGACGATGGATTTTGGTGACATTCTGAACGTCGATCATCAACCTGCCCTCTCGCTGAAACTCAATCGCCAGCACCTGTCACAAAACCGATCTTGGTCGAAATTGAGCCACGGATTATCATCCCTGTGTGATGGTCCGTCGACCGTCCGGATTCCAGGGAAGGAATGATTCGATGTTCTCCGCACGATTTCTACGGATTGGCTTTTCTTTTGTCACCTGTGCCCTCGTCATGTTGGCTTTAAGCGATCGCACAGTCCGTTCACAAGACAAGTCGGAAATCGAGGACGCCAATGCCACCCTCCAGGCGGTCGGTGGCTTGGGAATTGGCCACATCCAAAGTTCACTGGGTCTGATCGGTGTCACCGCCGACGCCTTCGCGAAGGACGTGTACACTCCGAAGCAAGTCGAAGATCTCATGAACGGGACGATTAACGGTATTGAATCCGTCAAAAAGCTGCTGCGTCGTCTGCAGGACAACGAACTGACTGACGATGACGAAGAGTATATCGATCGCATGATCAATGTTTACAATGCTTTGCAGCGAGAAGCCAAAGCGTTGGTGACCTTCGCAAAATCGAAGAAACCGGCCGATGCCGAAATCTTCGATACGGCTCGAAAGGCGGCCGTTTTGAAATTGGCCCAGTTGACCGAAGGCGACAAAATCCCCGTCCAAACTCCAACCGACAAGACCGAGTAGGATTAACTGTCGACGCCATCGACGGCTTTAGAACGCATCCCACTGAACTGTGGCGTCCCGCGACCAGAAAACCGCTTGGTCTAACCCATTTTTCAACGCGACACGTAAGTGCGACACGCACCAGTCGCTCCATAAAGAATCCCCGGACGAATCTGTTTCGTCCGGGGATTCTTCGCTTTTCACATCCGCTTCGAGCCGACGGCTCGGGGTTCGTTACTGATCAGGCTGATCGATCAGTTGCAGCAGGTCGATGCCGAATTCGATTCGCAGCTTGGCACCACTGGGGATCGGGGCGATATCAACGCTCAGCTTGTCGCCAGGCTTGCCGACGACTTCCTTAGCTCGTTCCACTGCGTCTTCGTCATCGTCTTGCAGCAATGTGACAAGTGCGGCTGGCTTGACCCGCAGGGAAATGGGCGCGGTTCCGGCAGCAGCAGCCTTAGGCTTGGCCCACGAGTCCAGCGTCTTCTTGAGCGCCGTCAGGTTTTCTCCGCCCATCGCCATCCAGAGGCTGTCTTTGGCAATCGCGATATGCCCTGGCTCGTCGCCAAAATGCTTCTGGTTCTCTTCGTCCTTTTCAATCGTGACTTCGTGAATGCGAGCACCCGCGTGCTTGGCGGCATCCACCTTGATCTTGGCGATCTCTGGGTTGTCTTTGGACAGCTTGATCACGTCGTCGAACAACTTGGCGGCTTCGTCGCCTTGGGCCACCTTGGTTCCGCCGATCATGCGAACCTTGCCGTCACCGGTATCCTCCAGCACGACCCCGGAATGCATCGATCCGGACTTGGCCGTGTTCTGAGCAATATCGAAGATCCGCTTAGCGATCCCCTTCGCAGCCGCCTTGTCAGCGTCGCTGTCCAGCTTTTCGTCCTTGTCGATCTGCTCATCGGCACTGGCACGCATGGCGGCAAACAGGGCGTTCAACTGTTCGGTAATACCAGTCGTCGGATACGAAATAAGCAATTTGAACGGAGTCGCATCAGATCCCAGGCCAGCGAAGGCAGGGACAGTCTTTCCGTAAGCTGCGAACGACTTGGCAAGATCGGTATTGGCTTTGCCGGTAATGCTGAAATCCGTCGAACCCAGGCGAGCTTCTTCGTCGACATCGACTCCAAACGTCAACTTATCGCCGTCGTTGACGAGGGCCTTGAAGACGGCCAGACTTGTGTTGAAGATGACTTCGCGGCCAACTTTGTCAGCCTCGTTCTTTGGCTCTGGGCCGTTCTCCATTGAGTCGCGGCCGCTGGCTTCCATCTGAGTCAGGAATGTGTCCTTCAATTCTGCTGGAATCCCAGCCACGTTGACATCGAGTGCGATGTCATACTTGGCGTTGATAATCTTGGCGGGGTCTGCAGTCTTCGTCAGTGCCGTCGGAGCATTGCTGAGGAAGCAATAGCCGTTGGCAACCTTGGCAAACAACTTCGTGCCGTTGAAGGTCATGGTCCATTGACCTTTGGCTTCCTTGAAGTCGGGGGCCAAGTCGGTCAGCAGTCCCTTCAGGTCGTCCGCGTCAGCAACGGGAACGAACAGGACTGGCATTTCAGGAGCACCACCGGCGGTTGAGCTCCAGTACAAGCCCAATGGCTTCGTCTTATCGATCCCGGCCAATCCCTTACCGTTTGTGAAAGCGCCCAACAGTTGTTCGGCTGTGGCCTTCATTCCTTCCTGGCCCACTTCACCACCGATAAACTCGGCATCATCCAGCAGCGGGTCGATCCCACGAATGGAGAGCACCACCGTTGGCTGCTGAGCATGCACAGCCGTCGCCATCACAGCCGTCAATAAAACGGCCACACCAAGTATCCGCCGTCCCACATTCCGAATCATGAAATCATCCTTAAACACCCGGAAACATCCCTAGCCACTATTCGGCCAGACGCATGATAGGGGCACTCCATGAAAACGCGTAGTGATCGCAATTCAGAATTCAAAGAAAGTCCGCGATCACTCGATCGGCCACGAACCGGCCTTCATGAGTCAGTCGAATACCCGACGTTGTATTTTCTAGCCACCCACGGCCGACGTTGACGAAAATCGCCTGCTTCGCCAATTCATCCAGATCGAAGCCCGAAAGCCGTTGGAATTCGCTTCGATTGATCCCTTCGCGGCGTCGCAGTCCCAGGAACAACAGCTCGCGAGCCCGATGCTCGGGTGTCAATTCCTCCGCTTCGGCAACGGGATTTTCGCCGCGTTCAATGCGAGCCAGCCAGCCCAGCACGCTACGAATATTGGTCTCTCGCCGCCCCCCTAGATAGCGCGCCGCTCCCGGACCGAACGCCCAGTATTCATTGCCCGCCCAATAGGTCTCATTGTGCCGACAGGAAAATCCAGGTTTGGCAAAATTGGAGATTTCGTAATGCTCAAACCCCGCGGCCGCCAGTTCGTCCATCGCGAGGGCATATTGGTCTCGTTCCAGCTCTTCGTCGATGGCCGCCAACTCGCCTCGATCAAGCCGCGTTCCGAACGCCGTTCCTGATTCCCAAGTCAGTCCGTATGTGGAGATGTGCTCGGGTTCCAACGCGATCGCCTGGCGTAACGAATCGCGCCAACTGTCGAGTGACTGACCCGGCACACCAAAGATCAGATCGAGTGACACGTTGTCGAACCGTCGTCGCAGTCGCTTTACCACAGCACCGATGTCGGCAGCCGTATGATCCCGCTCCAGCAGCGTCAGGGTCTGGGACGAGAACGATTGCACCCCCAGACTGATTCGATTCACGCCCCCATCCGCCAGCACGTCAATCTTCTCATCGGTCAGGTCGAGCGGATTCGCCTCGACACTGACCTCAGCATCAGATGTCAGCGCAAATCGCTCTCGCACAATCTGCAGCAACGTCCGCAGTTGATCAGTCGGCGGATGGGTGGGCGTTCCTCCGCCAAAGAACAATGTCTGCAGTTCAAGAGGCTCAGGGGACGCGATCGTCTCCATCTCACGACGGAGCGCTTGCAGGTAGTCGCCAATCAGATCGTCGCGACCGGCAATCAGCGTGAAGTCACAATATCCGCAGCGATGTCGACAGAAGGGAACATGAATATAAGCAGACCGCGGCAGCACGTTAACGAACGTCCCTGAAACAGAGGCTTTCGAGCAAGCTCAAACGAGAAACTCGCACAACTTGAGGATGATGTCGCGAAACGGGATCTCGGTGCCAACGAGCGGCAGCATGGGAATGGCCGCCGCAATGGCAATCGTCATGACCGCCTTTGAATCCCACGGAATGAACCGCATTTGCTGAATATGTTCATAGCCATCGGCGATGCCCGCCAGCGACACCGTATCCATGGATCCCAGCAATTTTTCCTGGTTCTTCGATTGAGGTTGAATCCACTTCTCGTCAAAGGATCGATCGTGGCGCAGGACAAGATTGCTGAAATCCAATAACCCGCGAAATCGACAGCGGGACAATTGCCCAGCAAACCAGATCACCGGCAGGTGCATGAAAATCGCGACCAGGGCGACGTACACGATCACGTGATATTTCAAGCTGTCCAGTGTTTCACCACGATGATAAATTTCATAAGCAAATCCACCTGAGACCACGGTCGAAAACGCCAGGATCGTCGGGACAAAACTGGCTAAGCCCCAGCCCAGAAATCCCAACCCACCTGCATGGTCTGGATGTGAGGCGGTCAATTGCAGGTCCATCAACGAGACTCGCAGCAGGAAACTCGTCCAGAGCACAAACAGCCACACCGCACGCAGCAGAAAGAAGTACAACAGAGGCAGGCTGACCAGCATGTGCCACCAACCGGCCGGGGTGACGACGCCCGCTTGTTTTTCCCAGGATGGCCCGCCCGCGTTGAAGATGACCATCCGCAAGGTCACCGAGGTACCGATCGCAATGATCAGAATCACCAACTCCGAAATCGGCCAGCGATGCCATTTTTGGATACTGTCCAGCAGCGCTTCAACGCGAGCCTGTTGCTGACGAACGATGCCGGAACTGAACAGTTGACGCACCTGCACACCCAGACTCATCACCAGAAAGACTTCTGCCAGTTCCAACAGCGGCAGCGCGATCAGAAATCGGCTGTTCGCTTCCGGGTCATGCAACAGGGGGATCTTCAATGTGCGGCCCATCAGGTGTCCTGAAATTGCAGTCAGGATCACCAATGGCAGCCAACTGATGAGAATCAACACCAGGATCCGCAGGAATCGACGTGTGCGAGACTGCAGTAACCCCAAACGGTTCGACACGCGATTCGTCAGCCCGCTCTCGATGGGGACAAACTCCACCCCGTCATCCTTCGCCATTTTTCTGATCTGTCTCGCGAAATGATTCAAAGACACCAACGAATGTGACCGCAATCCTTACTTGGTCGGGGCTAGATTGCCAGCCAGTGGAGAACGAAACGATCAAAATCGAAATCGTTGATGGTTGGCGAATCTCAACGACCAAGTGAGCCGCGCTGCGTTAGCACGCGGACCGATGAACACAAGTCCATGAAATAATGTGGACGAGCATCTCGCATTCTATCACGAGAGGCGTGCCACTGGATTGGCCGCTTCGGACAACCCAGTGCCGATGTGAATTGACCATGAAGCCATGAGTCAGACCAATCCGGCAAGACCCTCCTATGCCCACTGCGATGACCGTAGGAAAAGTCTTGCCTGAATGCAATCGCACTGGATGTCCAAAGCGATCTTGTCCCCTACGCCAGCGTCCACGGCTGGCGATACGGCCGCGACAGCATCGCTGCGGCTTCGTCGTCGCCGATAATCTTTTCCGACGCGGCATCCCACTGAATCTTGCGACCCAATCGGGCCACCATGTTGTTCAAGTGGCAAACCGTCGCCGAGCGATGGCCGATTTCAACATCGCAGATCGGTAACTTGCGAGACTTGATGCATTCCAGAAAGTTCGCGTGATGATTCGGGCTTTTGTAAAGTCGCACATCACCGTCGACCAGAGGTTCCTTCACTAATTCTTCGGGGTTACTGGTGATCTTGCTGCGATCGACCGAGATCGAGCCTTTCTCGCCGATGAAGGTCACGGCTCCCTTGATATCCTTCTGCCCTTGTCCCGCGATCAGCTTGACGCCGTTGGCATAAGTACTGGTCAGCCGACAGGCCATCGTCACTTCGTACCACTTCTGCGGATGAAACTCGGCTGTTCCTTCCACAGAGATCGGGCCGGATTCGTCCATCCCCAGGCCCCACTGCGCGATATCGATGTGGTGAGCCCCGAAGTTGGTCATCTGACCACCCGAGTAGTCCCAGAAGAACCGGAAGTTGTAGTGGACATGCTTTTCGTTGTAGGGCCGCATCGGAGCAGGGCCGAGCCATCGATCGTAGTCCAGCACCTTCGGAGGTTCTGAATCGGGAACGGGCGGTCCGGCGAAGTTCGAGTTGGGAAGCGCGACATGTACTTCAGAGATCTTGCCCAATCGACCTGATCGAACCAGTTCACAAGCCAGACGGAACCGATCGTCCGACCGCTGCTGCGAACCGGTCTGGACAATCCGCTTGTTTTGACGTGCCGCATCGACCATGCGGCGACCTTCAAGCACGGTCAGAGAGATCGGCTTCTCACAGTAAACATCTTTGCCCGCCTGACAGGCTTCAATTGTCGGCAGTGCGTGCCAGTGATCAGGAGTCGAGATTACCACGGCATCGATGTCGCGACGTTCCAGTATCTTTCGATAGTCTCCATAACCTTCGCAAGTCTGTCCCTTGCCGGTCACCAGTTTGACCGCCTTGGCCAGACGATCGCTGTCGACATCGCAAATCGCGGCGGCCGAGACTCCCTTGCCCAGGAATGCGTTCAGGTTGCCGGTTCCCTGGCCCCCGACTCCAATGTGAGCGGTCACAATTCGTTCGTTCGCTCCGAACGCTCGAATCGGGATGAAATACGGTGCCGCAAAAACGGTCGAGGCAGCCAGAAACGAACGACGGGAAAGCTTGCGGTATGTCATGGGCATCGTCCTTCAGAGTCTCTCAGAGGATTGCTCGTTCTCGGTCTCTCACGGTGCTCAGTGTGATGACGCCTGAGCCCCGATGCAATCCTCATAGCGAGGCAATAGATTGGCCTGAGTGAGCCTGACTGCTGTTCACCTCCACTCCGTCATTCCTGCGCAGGCGGGAATCCAGCCAGTGGTCACGACGGCATCGGCAGCTCGAATGACCACCTGACCAAACCGCAGAATAGTCGGTGCTGATCGCAGAGACATCACTTCAAGAATCGAATGCGCTCGACATCCGGCATTCGCAGATGCATTTCATGCTTGCCGATTTTGAGGCGACCTGGCTTCGAGGGAAGATGGACCAGGAACGGCTTACCCAACAGCAGCTTGCGATCCACAGGGGCTTCATCCCAACGTCGACTGTCGTGCGAGACTGGGCTGTTGTCGCCCATGACAAAGTATTGATCCACTCCCAATTCGCAGGGACGATTCACCCCATTCCGACTACGGGATGAGGTGTAGTAGACATCCCGATACAGCTTCAATTGGTCGACGCGCACGTCCAGGCCGCGCCCCCCAATTCGAACAGCCGAACGTGGTGCTGGTGTGGCGTCTGGGATCTCCAACGGCCACGATTCCAGCAGCGGTTGGCCGTCAACGGCGACGACGATTTGCCGGTCGATCAGCGACATCTCCAGAATCGGCGATCCGGTATCAAAGGACTTGGGCCATTCCCCCGTGGCAACGGGTTCTTCATCTTCGCCGATCAGCAGACGAACTTCGCGACGGCTGGCATCCAACACGCAGCTGTAGTTTCGCACTCCTTCACTCATCTGGATGATGAACTCACCTGTACCACTTTCGAGGTGGACGCGGCACGAAACCATCACATCGCGAACGGGATTGGGAATCGTCGCGCCATCCGCCGGGTTGTATCCGTAGTCGTCGGTCAGCGGAGCCACGTGCGATGCACTATAAAGCTGCCGCATCGCAGTTTGAAAGTTTTCGTCGTCCGAGAGCAACAGGATCTCGTTTAGAGCCGCTTCGGGCATGGCCCCCGTGCAACTCAGCTTCTGTGTCTGCGGGTCGTACCGCAACCCGACTTGCGGGACGGTAGACGGCTGCACATTGATCGGCCATTCTGCGAGCGGGACCGACGTATCGTGCAGCCCCCCCGATCGGATCCACTGCTGATATTGAATCCATCGGAACGGCTCGTGATCGGGACGGCGTTCGTGTCCCTGCCTCAACAAGAAGCCATTGCCATCAACCTGCCAGCCCGCAGGTTGCCGAGCTTCATGCTCGTGCATTGCTTCTTCGGCCATGGGGATCCAATGCGGCTGATATTTCGGATCGTCTTGTGGACGATGATCATGATCGTGAACCAGGATCCGCATCCCTCGCTGCTGCTGATAATTCTTCCGGACGATGCGACCATCGATGTACACGTCGCCATCGCCCAATTGAAGTTGCTCTCCCGGCAGGCCGACCACTCGTTTGACGTAGGCTTCCGTCGCCTTGGCAGGATTGCGGAAGACGATAATCTCCCACCGCTGAGGTGATCGATACAGATAGGCCTGCTTGTTCACCAGCAACTGGTCCCCGTGATTCCTCGGGACATCGCTCACGTCGATCCCCGTCTGTCCGCAGTTGGGACAGACAGCGCGCGATCGCGATTGGACCAGTTCATCGGCGTCTTCGGGAGCATCCGTGTCGTAGGCCACTCCAAAGGGAAACAACTGGTGGCACGTGGGGCATTCGACCCGCTTGTGAAATCCCAGCAGGCAGGGAGCCATGGAACCCGTCGAGATCATGTAGCCTTCGGCAGCGAACGTGCGAAATAGCAGGACCGCGATGAAGAGCGACACCAGCGATTCAGTCAGGGAACGAATCACCCCGCGACGATCAGGATCGGATCGATCCGTGGCCGCCCACTCAGGTGGTTCCTGCGAGTCTGAATTCAACGTCATCTCACCCGCCATGGTGCCGAAATCGCCAGTCCACACGTCCCTGTCTGCTGCAGCTACGCGGACTTATCGAGGTCCACGCCGCGAAAACATCACGGCAGTCCCGACAAACCCTCGGGCTGGACCATGTATTCTAGCGGAACAGACGCGCTACGGGGAATACCAGCGCAAGTCCTTAAGCAGCCGCAGAAATCGGTGATTGCCGATGGTGCAGCGTGCAAGCTCATGAGATTGCGAGGACAACTTCGATTCAGTATTTGGGAAAGATGGCCGGGGTCGGGAAGCGGTCTTCAGGATTGTTTCCGTCATTCAGATACTCGTCTCGAGAGACGGTGAGTTCGGGCCAGTTCCCTGGGCGGACACGGACGACTCTGCCGGGGCGGATGCCTTCAATGATGAGGTCCGTCTCGAAGCGAATTTGGATTCCGCTGCTTCCCAAGGGGATCTCTCCGGTCGCTTTGGTGACGTTGAGGATCGGACCTTGGGAGGCCATGTGAGCCGGGCCATAGGCTCCTCCGGCGTGCTTCAGTGTATTCTCAGCAGCATTCATCACCGCGTGACGCCCCGTTTTGAAATCATCGTAAAGGGACGAGTCCATGCCGCCGAACAAAGTTGCGGTGACGGTGGCCCGGCCGAACTTGCCATACTCGACGGAATCGATCCAGGCGGGCATCCAGCGACTGCGGATCAGCGCTTTATGCTTCTCGTTCTGATTCTGAGCGGCACGCTGCAGGGCGGTCTCATCCAGCCAGATGTCCGTGATGTGGTACCGCAAAAACACGCCGCCAGGGGTTGGCTGCCAGGTGAGTCCGAGTTGAACCGCCTGGCCGGCCAATGATTTTTTCCCCTCGCTGGGCCAAATGCCCTCCGAAATCAAATCGGCAACCATCAAACACTCGCGGCCGCGCCAAATCCGGGTCGCGCTGTCGAAAGTTACCTTTTCCTCTGTGGCTTTGCTATCTCCCCCTTCCTTGGGTTCACGGCTTGCGACGATCATCCCTTGATCTTTCTTCAGGTCCAGTTCCTTCAACTTCCAGACCATACCCTCCCGCAAGCAGAAGCTGGGCTCGTCTTCGAGAAGCAGAACGTGGTTCTCGGCCGGTCGATCCGGAGGTCCGCTCTGGGACGCAGGAACAGCGGAGGTTTTGGGATCTGGGGGAAGAAAGCCCCGGACGTGTAATACGGTGCCCAGCGGAATATCTCGAAGATCGGCTGGTGCGCCGTGCTGTCGGATCATGCCGTAGGGGAGCATCGCGAAAGGATGCGGAGGGTTGCGGAAGAACTCGCCCGTGGATTCGACGCGAAGGCTGCCACGACGATTCGCATGATCGACGAACGCCAGCACACCACGGTACGAGCGTGACTTCTCCAAAGGAGGAAACTTGCCAGTTTCGGGGCGAAAAGGTGCATCCGCGGCAAGCGCGGCACTGGTAAACAAGGACATACCGATGCAGAGCGCCGTCAGCCAGTATAGATTGTGGAAGCGAATCATAATTCAATGGCCTTGTTGCTATCGCCGAATTTGTCGGTTTCCACGCCCATTCGCTGAGCCATCAACAGGAGCAGATTGCTCATGTGAGCCTCGGAGTTCGCCGGTCGGCTGCAGAGCGAATAGTGCTCACCCGGTTTGTCGAGCTGGTAGCCCTTGAAGTGCCCCTGGTTGAAGTCGAGATGGCTACCATGTTTCAGCCCCAGGTCGGATCCTCCCGCAAGCACCAGCGGCAGATTAGCGTTACCGTGGCTGTGTCCGTATGACATGCCACTACCGAAGAGGGACATCGTCGAATTCAAGAGCGGCTGGCCGTTCAGATCCTTCGTCTCCGCGAGCCGGGTCAGGAAGTAGCTGTATTGCTCGATGGCGAAGGTGTCATAGTTCGTGAGCTTCTCCATGTAGCCCACGTCCCCACCGTGGTGGCTGAGCTGATGGCGTGACTCGGTGATGCCGATTTCGGGAATGGCGATGGCATCGCCTTCGCCACCCAGGCTGAACGTGGCCACGCGAGTCAAATCGGTCTGGAAGGCAAGTACGATCAGATCATAGACGGTGCGAAAATAGTCGCCCGCCATGGTGTGAGCGATGTCGCGGTTCGTGCGCTGACGGTCCGCGGCCGAGACGGTGGGGAGCGGCGTATCGAGCCAGGCGTCGGCCCGCCTCGTTCGGATCTCTGCCTCACGGATGGAAGTGAGGTATTGCTCCATGCGCCCTTTGTCGACAGATCCCATCTGTTGCTCGAGCTTGCGCACTTCGGCGAGGTTCGCGTCGAGCACACTCCCTTTGCGACGCAGGGCTCTTCGCTGTACCCCCGTGCCGCCTTTCGGTTCCTCGAACAATGATGCAAAGATCTCACTGCAACGACGCATCGCGGGGAGCCGGACACCGTCTGCTGTCCAGGCGAGAGAATCCTGCGTAATAGCGATTTCGAGGGAAGAGTAGCGGGTGTGCTTCGCGGTGACTTCGGCCATCTTCTGGTCGACAGAGATCGTGTTCCGATCCGAAGGACCAAGCTTGCCGCCGGTCAGCCAGACGGAGATGCAGTTGTGATGGTGGCTAAGTGCGCCTGGGTGATGCAGGCCGCTGATCGGCGTGATCACGTCGCGATGCTTTTCCAGCGGCTTGAGCGACCGCGAAAATTGATAGTCCTTGCCCGGCGTGGTGATTTGATAATTCAGCGAATGAACGCCGTTGGCCAGGTAGATGAAGGCACTTCGCCGCGGAGAAGTTGATTTCTCCTCGGCTGCCCCTAGCGGCACCATGCATTCGAGGAATGGCAACCCGATGCAAGTCCCCAAAGCACGTAGTGCGTGACGGCGATCGATTAACCAAGACTGTGACAGATAATTACTCATGGAGATTCTCCTTGTCAGGTTATTAGCGGCTGCGCAGCAAGTTGGACAGGGCAACAGCTCGAACGATGTCCTTGACGCGGTATTGGCTTTTCTTCGCTTCGGCTTCGATCAATTTTAAGTTTTCCTGATCATCGATCGTGAGCACGCGGCGAAGAGCGTAGGTACACAGATGTTCAATGAAGGCCCGCGCGACTTGGTCGCGATCTTCGAGCAACAGTCGTTTGAATTGGACGGAATCCTGGAACGAGCGCCCGTCGGGCATCACGCCCGAGGCGTCAATCACCGGATCCTCGCCGGTCCCCTTCGCCACTTTCTCGCGTGTGCGCCATTGACCAATCGCATCGTAATTGTCCCAGGCAATGCCGAAATGGTCGATCTTCGCATGGCAAGCGGCACAGCTCGCATGACTGCGGTGGGCTTCGATCTTCTGGCGGATGGTGGCCTTGGGGCTCTCCGGCGGGTTGGGTTCAATCGGATCCACATTGGCCGGAGGAGGTGGTGGCGTTTTGCCGAAGATCGCTTCACTGACCCACACGCCGCGGTGAACCGGGCGGTGGCGGGTGCCGTCCGAGGTCAGTCCCAGCACCGCGCCCATCGTCAACAGGCCACCACGATGATCTTCTGGCTTGAGCGAGACTCGTTGGAAGCCGCCCGACTTCGGCTCGGGTAAACCGTAGAAATCACACAGGCGAGCATTCGCCATCGTCCAGTCGGAATCGATCACGCTGTCGACGGGAAGGTTCTTCGCAAACATCTCGCGAAAAAACTCAACCGGCTCGGCACGCATGCTGGTTTCCAGCCAAGGATCATAAGCCGGGTACAGTTTTTTGTCTGGAGGGAACATTCCTACACGGTGCAGTTGGAGCCACTGTCGCGCGAAGTCATCCACAAAACGGTTGGCCTTGCTGTCGGCCAGAAGTCGATCCACTTCCTTTTGCAGCAGTTCGCCATTCAATTTGCCAGCTTGGGCAGCAGCGAAAAGGCTGTCGTCGGGCATCGAACTCCACAGGAAATACGAGAGTCGCGTCGCGAGTTCTGAGTCATTGAGACGTTCGCGAGTGGCCGGGTCCCCTTCAACGATATAGATGAAATGCCGGGAAGTCAGTACGCCTACCATCGCCACTCGATAGGCAGCGGCAGTCTTCTCGCCGGCCTCGCGTTCTGAACGATAAGCGTGCAGATACTCGGTCAGTTCCTCCTGCTTCACTGGTCGTCGCCAAGCCCGTTCGGCGAAGCGTTGCAGATGCTCTGCGACCACTTCGGGCGTTGCGTCATCGGCAGGCACCAGCCCGACTCGCCGGGACTTCTCCACCTCCGTTTCCAGAGGTCCTTCCCATTCAATCCAATCGACCAGCACCGTCGAGAACAGACCATTCCCCTTGTCATCGAACATCTGCGGCGCGTTCGGGTTCAACAGCAACGTCTCGCTACTGTGCGTAAACATGTAGTTGGGGCTGGTGAGCGAGTTACGGAAGGCCGCGCCCGCTCGTCGATCAACAACGTTAGCCGCGACGACGGCGCAGTGCAGGTTCGCCGGCATCTCCAGAAAGACCTCGAACTCATGAACCACCGGCTTGTCTTCGGGGGCGGTGACGTCGAACTCGATGAGGCCGGCGACGGTCTCTTCACCCGTTTCCTTGCCGATGCTCAGGTGTGCCGGCTGGCCGCCAGGCGGGCGAATGCCACTGGCTTGGACACGGAGCTTGTAAAGCCCGCTGTGCTCCGGTCCGGTTCTTCCAAACCAATTGGGTGAGAGCGCGGTCTCGACCCGACCTGGGAACAGGAGGTAACGCAAGGGGCGTTTAATGCCGAACCGATCCAGCGTCTCTTGCTGGGCTTTACCGCCGTGGTAACGGAGCTCAACAGCGGTTTTGCGGACCTTGCGAGCCTCGGCGGCAGAGGTAACGGGAAAGGCGCGGTCGAGCACGAGTTCCGCGGCGCGGTAATAGCGATCGACATGCGATGGCGACAACGACAACTCAGACCCGATGCGCTCGAACCCATGCCACAAAGTGTCCTCATTCAACTCGCCTGGCTTGGCGGGATCATAACGCACGCCCAGCAGGTCGTAGACCGTGTTCTGGTACTCTTTCCGGCTCAACCGGTAGTGAGACACCGGTGCGCGGGCCGCCATCCGTGCCGCCCGCCCCTCTTTGAGACGCGAGTCGAGAGTCGTCACGAACGTCGCGATCTCATCCTGCGTCGGTTTTGGTTCGCCCTTCGGCGGCATCTGCCCAGAATTGATTCGATCCAGGGCCTCTCCCCAGTGGTGCGCATCCGCACCCGCCTTGAAGTCACGAGAAAACTTGTCGATCCGCACATCCCCTTCGACTTTGGAGGGGCCGTGACAGCGAGCACAGTGCTTCTCAAGAAATCCCTCGAAGGAATCTGCGCCAAGTCCGGCGGCAGCCCAACTCAGGCAAATAGCGATGGTCAATGAAGCGAGTTGCACAAGGGCGAAGTAGGTCGATGCAGGTGTCATTAGTTGTATGCTTTACGCAGCGTCTTTTGATACTTTCGGTCATCCGAATTTACATCATCGGTGCGAGGTTCGCTCCACGCAAGACATCAAGAGTAAATCAACCGACTTTCTTCCGATCTTGCTAGAACCCCGTGTCTATTCTCGGACTAATTGTCGGACTTGTCTTCCAATTGCCGCTTCAGGTCAGCCAGCAAGCGCAGACGCCCGCGATCGAACTTTCCAATCCAGCGGTCGGAGATCTCA
The DNA here is from genome assembly GCA_966211735.1 of uncultured Schlesneria sp. Lineage (GTDB taxonomy): Bacteria > Planctomycetota > Planctomycetia > Planctomycetales > Planctomycetaceae > Schlesneria. The sequence continues at coordinate 4,196 of CBIHQO010000014.1, read as the reverse complement.
TGAATCGGTACCGGGTTCAGATAGTGCAGCTTCTCACGACCGCGCCAGATCACGACCACCAGATTCGCCTCTTCAAGAATCGTGAGATGCTTCGTGACTGCTTGTCGGCTCATGTCCAGGTGTTCGCATAGCTGCCCCAATGTTTGGCCGTTGTCCGCATGCAATCGATCCAGCAGCAACCGCCGCCCCGCATCGGCGAGCGCCTTGAACACTTTGTCTTCGTCAACATCCATGCTCGCTATTATGCAACCGCAAAGTTGCACAGCAAGTGGCTCGCACTGATTGTTACTTCACCTTGTGCAGGTGATAGGCGAAAACAGTGTCAGGATCGATCAACCAGGAGTCGCCGGCACGTTCGAAACGAAGGAGTTCTTTCCCCGTCACATCGACCGCATCAATGTATTTCACTCCGGCCAGTCCCGGCTTCTGCGATTCAAGCTCTCCCATCACGAAAAACAGATCGACCTGCATGCCGCCGAACGCCTGCTTCAGATTCGCTGACTCGCGTCCATGATCTTCGCTGACCTGAGCGGGCTTGTCCTTTTGGGCCGATGCGACCGGCAAGTTCCAAATCGCCGCCAGCCCGATCGCGGCTGCGGCGATGAAGCCTGCCCGAGTTGTCCATCGGGGAAGCCCGGTTGAGACGCTGTCTGCCATTGGTGTGAACCTTCAAGTTGGATGGTAAGAAATCTGATCCGGTTCGTCAGCAATTCACGAGGGGACTCGCCACGCGGTGAACACGGCGTTAATGTCGATGCCAGGCGACATGATGAGCATGATGGTGGTGTGATCCATGCGAGTAACCGGCATTCATCACATACACGCCGTATCCGCGTCGCCCGCGCGAGTTTCCTCGACCATACATCCCCATCGAATTGGCCGAGCCCAGCGCATTGTTGTAACGGGCGGACGCTTGCTGAGCCTGCAGTGACGCCTGGTACAATTGCTTTTGGGACGCCTGGACGCCTGGATCCTGCGCGATCGCAGCCTGCACCGCTTTTTCTGCTGCTTGCAAAGACGAATGAACGTCTGGTTTCCGACTGGCAATTTCACGAGCCGCGGGGTCGGCGTTGATCGCTTGATCCTCGATCAGCGTCACCTTGCGGGACACGGTTCTCAACTCAGCAGAGAGCCGTTGCATCTCATCTGGCGAGTCCCCCGACTTGGCCAGTGCAGCGATCCGATCTCGCTTGGTGTTGGCCTGAGCTAACAAGTCACGGAATTCGGGATTGCTGATCTTCAACTTGGTGACGACGGCATCTCGAGCGGCCTGATAGTCACGGTTCGCATGCAGGTCCGCCGATCTCGCAGAGAGCAGTCCCCACGAATGTTGAGCCTGATACCGCGCCTGGCGAAGCTGCCGCGCCGAGTTGGCTCGTGCCGCATACAGCCGCGACTGTGCCACAGCCAACGCTGCCGAAGCCTTCTGGACTGCCGCCATGCGATTGTTCATACGCCCCGAACGGTACGCGCGATTGTTGCGGTGCCCGTGCCACGCTTGGGCAGGCGACGCACCAGCCAGACCTGCCAGTGCGATGACCAACAGCCAGACCACCTTGGACCTGCAACCCTGCATGATGTCACCTCGCGATTGCCTGTTGATGCGCTGCGAACTATTTCAGTTTACGCCCTCAAAGCTCTCTCGGTGAATGTCCGGTTGCCTTGCTTACACGAAAGAGAGGACATGTCGGACGCCACTGCGTAGAGGTTCTATTAAACACCTTAGTCCTCGGGATCGATTGGTTCCAAGCTGACAATGATGCCACAATTCGAAGTCTCTTGCTGGTCCTGCAGCGTGCGCTCGCCATTCAGCTTTCGCGTTTGAAACGTTTGCGATACTCCGCGGGCGAGATCCCGACATGGCGGTAGAAAGCCCGGCGCAAGACATCGGTGTTGCTGAAGCCGCACTTCGTCGCCACTTCCTTGGGCGAGCTGTCTCCCGTTTCCAGCAGACGGCGGCATGCTTCGACTCGAGCGGACTCCACCCAGACTGCGGGAGTCACTCCGATCTCGGACGCGAACAGTCGACCAAAGTGGCGCGGACTCAGCCCGGCTCGTTCAGCGAGCTTAGCGATGGAGTGATCCTCCGCCGGGCAACTCGCCACCCAGCGTTGCAATTCCTGCAACACGGAACGACCCGCGGGAACCGCCGTCGCGTCGCGGCTGAATTGCAGTTGCCCTCCCGGGCGCTTGAAAAACATGACCAGTTGCCTGGCAACGCTGAGTGCGATCGGTCGGCCAAGATCCTCTTCCAAAAGAGCCAGCGCCAGGTCCATTCCCGCAGTGACTCCAGCAGCCGTGCGGACCGGACCATCGTGAACGTAGATCGCATCCTTGTCGACTGACAACTCGGGATAGTTCTCGGCCAGTTGATCGGCGACTGCCCAGTGAGTGGTGACGCGTCGTCGGTTGAGCAACCCTGCAGCCGCCAATAAGAATGCCCCGCTGCAGACCGATCCGTAACGCCTGGCACGAGGTGCCTGCTCGCGCAGCCAGTTCAAGACCCGAGGTGCTGGTTTCAATTCGGCCAACTTGGGCGAGCCAGCAACGAGCAGCGTATGCGACTTCTCGATCGCAGGATCGCCGATGATTCGATCGGCAACTAATCGCACTCCTGATGAAGACCGAATTGGTCCGGTCGTCGTCCCCAGCACTTGCAACCGATACGCGGGCTTCCCCAATTGCGAGTTGGCTTCCGCGAAAACATCCAGCGGGCCGGAGACATCCAGGAGCTGAACATTGGGCGGGGCGACGATCGAAATCACGCGAACGGCTGCAGCCATTTCACCGGTGTCCTGATTACACGTGGAATGTCCGAAAGTGACGTAGATGGCCGTATTAGGACAAGCGCGAGCGACTGTAATATTAGACAACGCGGCCTCAATGTCGAGGCCACAAGGCCGTCTCTAGGAAAAGGAACCTGGTCATGAATACGAATACAACGACATCCTTCAATATCTCTGGCGTGAGCATTCCTGACAGCAAGCTCGCTCACGAAGTGAGCGAATTTATCAGAGACACCGAATCGCCCTTGTTGTTCAATCACTCCAGTCGCGTCTACTACTTTGGCGCGTTGGCGGGGAAGCATCGCGGCATAAAGGTCGATTCCGAAATGCTGTACGTCGGGGCCATGTTTCATGATGTCGGCCTGGTCCCCGCCTATCGAAGTCCCGGCGATCGATTCGAAGTCGACGGTGCGAACGCTGCCAGAGACTTCTTGCGTTCGAGAGGGATCAACGAAGCCGATATCGATACCGTCTGGAATGCGATCGCTCTGCATACCACGCCGGGGATCCCGCAGCACATGCATCCTGTGGTCGCTCTGGTGTCCGCGGGAGTGGAGATGGATGTTGTGGGAATCAAGTATTCGACGTATTCGGACGCCGAACGCAATGCGGTCGTTGCCTCGCATCCACGCGAGAGTGATTTTAAGAACGAGATCATCAACGCGTTCTACGATGGGATTCAGCACAAGCCGGATACGACGTTCGGTAACATCAAGAGCGATGTGCTGGCGCTGAAGAATCCAAACTTCAAGCCTACGAATTTCTGCAGTGTGATCCTGAATTCGCCGTGGGCTAACTGATGCGAGGTCATTGACCACACTGGCTGCTTGATTGCGAGGAACGAGACACGGCGTAAGATGTTCACCAGGCGTCATCAAGTACAGGCTGTTCGTCGTTCCACTGTAAGCAACGTGAGAATCAATCATGCAGATGTTCATCGCCGGTCGGTGGCAGGATCGCGACCAGAAGATTGATGTCACCAATCCGTTCAACGGTGAGGTGGTTGATACCGTGCCACGTGGTTCTGCCGCGGATGTCGATACGGCCCTATCGACTCTTGTCGAAGGGGCCCGCTTAATGCGGGCGATGTCCTCTGCCGATCGTTGTGAGATTCTTCGATCGGCGGCGCGATTGCTGAAGGATCGCACCGAGGACATCGCCCGGACGATCACTCTGGAAGAAGGAAAGATCCTCGCCGAGAGCCGGATGGAAGTCAGTCGTGCCGCGGAGACACTGGATGTCTCCGCCGAGGAAGCGAAGCGAATCGTCGGCGAGATGATCCCATTGGACGCTGCACCAGGTGGAGCAGGGAAGTTTGGGTTCACGCTACGAGTCCCCTGCGGCATTGTCGCGGCCATCTGTCCGTTTAACTTTCCACTGAACCTCGTGACCCACAAGGTCGGGCCGGCA
>CBIHQO010000013.1:0-21478 GCA_966211735.1 uncultured Schlesneria sp. | reverse complement strand
GATCACCTGCCGATCAACGAGTCCGCCCAATTCGCTGCACAATTACCCCAGATGATTCGAGGGTTGTACTACGAAGGTTGGGTCCCAAGCGCAGCGCTTCCGAAGCTCCGCCACTGGGACCAGTTCGTGGCACACGTGGCGGAGGGGTTTCCGATGGACGAAGATGACAACCCAGATCAGATTACCCGTGCCGTCCTGCGGTCCCTCTCGAAGCACATCTCGCATGGCGAAATTGTCGACGTCAAGCGATGCATGACAGACGAGATTCGCCAACATTGGAAGTGAATGGAACGCATGCCCAAAAGAAAGGTCGCCCATTGGCGACCTTCCCATCGGCTCCGTAAGCGTGCGGATCGTGATTCCCCATTAGCAGGATCTGAGGTGAGGACCTTCGGGCGAATGCCCGGGCGAACCTTCAAACCGTATCAGCGAAATCCACCCTCGGTCACGGAGCCGCCTGACCTCTACTTGTTCGTTTCATCGCCGCCCTCCTTTGTAAGAGAACTTGCGAATGCCCGGATGGCGAGTCCGGTCCACCCGTCCCTGAGTGGCTTCTCTTGCTCCTTCCATATATTACTACGCTAAATCGCCGCTTGATGTGGGACAAAACAAGCGCGAGCGGCAGCGTATCGAATGAAAGATGATTCAACGTGCAATGCGACGCAGATGCCCCCATCGATCACAGCATGCGAATCAGACTTCTCTGTCAGATCGATGAAATGCCACAAACCCTAGTGGGTGGTCAGAACAGGACAAGTCGCCAGTCGAACGATCTTCTCGGCAACACTGCCGAGCAGAAAATGTGCAAGGCCTCGATGGCCTTGTGTCCCAACTACAATCAAATCAACCTTCTGATCGGCGGCATAACGCTCGATGACATCGATTGGATATCCGACCATGACGGTCTGTCTGATGGGGCGTCGCGACTCCACTTCAAAAACCGCCACGTTCTCGGCGAGCTTCCTTGAGGCTTCTTCGATGCGCATTGGAATGTCATAATCCGGTTGAATCCACATACCATCTGGGTCGGGAAGTGGTAAGGACTCTGCAACGACGTTTAGCAGATGTAGTTCTGCGCCGAATTTCGTCGACAGGCTTAAGGCGAGATCTCTTGCGCGATTGGAGGCGGGACTAAAATCCGTCGCCACCAGGATCGTTCGGATGTTTACTGGCGAGCCACCTTCTTCTTGACCTTGAGAGTAGTGTGTGGTCAAGACCGGGCATGTCGCCAGCCGAACCGTCTTCTCCGCGACACTTCCCATGATGAGGCGAGAGAGACCGTGACTTCCTCGCGTGCCAAGGACAATGAGATCGGCATCTCGCTCGGTAGCATACTTTTTGATTTCTTCGCTCGGGGAACCGACTCTGATTGCTCGAACTACTTGCGCCGTTGGTTCCAGTTGGAGATGCTTTGTACGTTCTCCAAGAAAGATGGTGGCATTTCGAATCAACCCCGGCAGGCACTCTTGAGGGTCGACCGACACACCTTGCGGCACGACTAAAGGTAACGGTTTCTCCATAACGTGTAATACATGGAGTTCAGCGCCAAATCTGTTAGCTATCGCGCAGGCATAATTCAGTGCCATCATCGCTGAGGTACTGTAGTCTGTCGCTACCACGATTCGTCTTAATGCTACTTGCATGACAACCCCATCGGAGATTTCTATTTGCCGTTCGTCACTTTGACGTCGTTGTCGACATCACGAATTCCATCAATGTTTTTCAGTATGGACTGTGCGACCTGCTTGAGATAAGTGGTTGGTACACAGCCTTGCAGCGTCACCCGACCATGTTCACAGTGTGCATTCAACTTCAGCAGTTGACCATAACCGCTCGCTCGAAAGGCTCGATGCACTTTATCGACGATCAAGCGATCCAACGCGGCGATCCGTGCGGCTCCTTCGATGAGCGCGACCGACAATGCCGTTGCGTCGTCCTTCAACTTCTTCATTCGTGCTCCCCCAGAAAAGGCTAAAGTGAAATAGCAACTGGATTGCCGGCGCGTTCTGAGCGATCGCTTAACCCTTGCCTTGTACCTTGCGACTCTTGCGTTCTTCCGCTTTCGGATGAGTGATGGTCAGCACACCTTGCTTGTAGTGCGCATCGATCAGCAACGACCTGAGCGGGGATCGCCATCGCGCGGTAGAACTCCATCGAAGTAAACGATTCCTTGTCTTTCGATTTTTCTTCTTTCCGTTTCGGGGACCGGAGCACAAGGCGACCGCCCCGCAATCCCACCGAAAAGTCGGATTGATTGAAGCCTGACGCCGCTACGGTGACGAGATAAGCCTCTGGTGATCCGCGACATCAAACGACCAACGTAAGTCCCGACACTCGGCGTTCCAGAGCACTGGGACCTCGACATCGAACTTCCTCCAGAGATCGTCGAACTCCTATCGCAACTGTGATTCAGGGAAGGAAGTCCGAAATCCAGCCAGAGACCGCGCGAGAGTTCCGTGGTCTTGAGTCCTGTGGTCACTAGTTCTGTGGTTTTCTTGGTGGCGAGGGGCGTCGGCTTGGAAGCAATCTTACGTTTGAAGTGCGGGTTGCCAGTGGGCCATTCGATCAACAACACTTCGGCGGAATACACCGATTGCACATCGCGTACCGAGGATCTCGACGGGGTATAGAGCGACCGTAAAGTCTTCGAGGAATATCGTAAGGAGCCAATGCGGCGCGAAATCGCCGTTTGATGCGGCGATTTGTTGCCAACTGGCACAACACCGACGGCCTACACGAAGCGAATTAGCTTGAGCCAGAAGATGACAGACAGACATGGCTCCGGGCAACGTTGCCTACGCCAATCCACCTGGAGCATTTAGAGATCCGCGCAAACTTAGTCGTGGCGATCGACAGAGGCAGCCCGTAACTCTGGCGTTTGTCATTGCAAGTGAAAAGCACAAGTTGCTGTGGCGACGAAATTCCGGAAAACATAAGGGACGGCAGATACTTGGCTAACTTTTGGGCCGCAAGGATGGTAAAATAGTTCGCACCTGCCCGACATCTGCCAGAGATCTGAGTGCTGCCGACGCGAATCGCAGCATTCAACAACCCGCCTCCGCGAGCTGAAAAACCGAATGAACAGTTCACATATGCGGTCAATGAGAGCGTGTCGATCGACTTTCGCCCTTTGGGTGCTGCATGCGGTTTTCCTCTCGATTCCGAACGATACCGTTGCGGCGGACGACCGTGCCGTCAGCTTCGTCAACGACGTGGTTCCCGTGCTGACAAAGGCTGGTTGCAATGCGGGAATTTGCCACGCGAAGGCGGGTGGCGGTCGCAACGGGTTTCAACTCTCGTTGCTGGGATTTGAGCCCCAGGACGACTTCGAGCACCTCGTCAAAGAGGGACGCAGCAGACGTCTATTTGTTGGCGCCCCCGAACGCAGCTTATTGCTGATGAAAGCCTCGGGGCGAATGCCGCATGGCGGTGGGGCGCGGCTCGACCTCAACTCGGATGGCTACGCCGTTCTTCTCGACTGGATCCGTCAGGGAACGCGCTATGACGCTGAAGGAAGTCCGCGACTAATCGGATTCGAAGTCCAACCGGCTCGCGGGATCGTCGCCCGGAAAAGTGACCAGCAGTTGAAGGCGCTGGCTCGATATTCAGACGGCAGTATTCGCGACGTCACTTCACTGGCATTGTTTGAATCGAATGACCGCGCCATGGCCGACGTCAGCGAGCGCGGTCTTGTCAAAGTGGAAGACATTTCCGGCAAGTTCTCGGTGATGGTTCGTTACCAGGGTCGGAACGCTGTCTTCAGTGCATCCGTACCATTAGGGGCGAAGGTCGACTCATTTCCACCTGTTCGCAATTTTGTGGATGAACATGTCTTCGCGAACTTGAAAGAGCTTGGTATTCCCGCCTCTCCGGTCTGCGACGATGCCACGTTTCTGCGTCGCGTCTCGCTCGATATCGGTGGGCGATTGCCGACGGAGGAAGAAGCCCGCGCCTTCCTTGCCAGTGACAATCCAGAAAAACGCGATCGTGTCATCGATGATCTGTTGAGCAGCCCAGATTACGCGGATTATTTCGCTGCCAAATGGACGGCGCTATTGAAGAACCGTCGCGACGACGCGAGTGACACAGTCTCCAATTTCGCGTTTCATGCCTGGGTTCGAGACAGCTTTCTCGCGAATAAACCCTACGATGAATTTGTCCGAGAGTTGCTAGCCGCAACGGGCACGATCATCGGCAATCCGCCGGTCGCCTGGTACAAGCGGGTGAAAGAGCCCAAGCAGCAACTGGAAGACGTGGCGCAGCTATTTCTGGGTGTCCGGCTTCAATGTGCTCAATGTCACCATCATCCTTTCGAGCGATGGAGTCAGGACGATTATTACTCGCTGTCTGCTTTTTTCTCACAGATCGGCCGCAAGCCATCGGGAACGCGCGATGAAGACCTGATCTTTCATCGGCGAGGAATCGCGAAGGCGACGAACATCAAGACCGGCATGCCACTGAAACCAGCCGCTCTCGGCGATGCGATTCCCGACATCCTGCCTGACGAAGATCCACGACTCAAGTTGGCAGATTGGATGAGTTCCCCCCAGAACCCATTTTTCGGCAAAGCGTTGGCGAACCGTTATTGGAAGCACTTTTTCCAACGCGGCTTAATTGAACCCGAAGACGATATCCGTGATTCAAACCCGCCTACCAATCCGCAACTCCTGGCTGCGCTGGAGCAGCACTTCATCAAGAGCGGATTCGATCTGAAGGAACTCGTCCGGACCATCACACGATCCAGCGCGTATCAACTCAGTTCGACACCGACTGCCGATAACGTCAGCGATCGTCAAAACTATTCGCGATACTATCCGCGCCGACTGCAGGCCGAGGTTTTATTGGACGCCGTCGATCGACTGACGAGCACGCAGACAGACTTTACCAGCCTACCGGCCGGCACGCGTGCGGTCAGCTTGCCAGACAACAGCTACAACCGAGCTGTTCCGTTTCTACGTGTCTTTGGACGCCCGGAAGGTGAGAGTGTCTGTGAATGCGAACGAGTGCAATCGTCGAGCCTCGCGCAGAGCTTGCACTTGATCAACGCGTCGGACATCAAAGCCAAGTTGGCAGCACCGACGGGCAGGGCAGAGCGTTTGACGGTGGACACTCGAGCGGCCGAAGCCAAGGTACAGGAGCTTTACCTGGTCGCGTTTTCTCGAGAACCTCGCTCGGAAGAATTGCAGACCGCGCTGAAATACCTGAGCGAACCTCGACTTGATGCGAACGACAAACCGATTGACGCCACGGCGGCGAACCGTGAGAACTTTCAAGATCTGATCTGGGCGTTAATTAACACCAAAGAGTTCCTATTTAACCACTAACGCGAAACCCCAAGCCATGATGCGATCATTTATAACACGGACGCACCGATCGGGGATGTTCCTTGTACCGCTGCTGGCATGCTGGTGTGCCGTCAACACCGCATGGGGCCAGTCTGTGTGTCTACCCGCTCCTCGATTGTTGACGACGATGCCGATGGGCGGACAGGCAGGTACTCAAGTCGAGATCACCATCAGTGGTGAGTATCTGGAAGAGGTCGGCGAACTGGTCTTTTCGGACCCGAGAATCAAGGCGGTCCCGAAGGTCGATCAGAATCAGAAACTGCAACCGAACAAGTATGTGGTCTCCATCGCGGCCGATTGTCCTGTCGGGATTTACGAAGCTCGAGTGATGACTCGTCTGGGCCTCTCATCGTCGCGCATCTTTTCGGTGGGTGCGATGCCAGAAATCACGCGAACCGCTGCGAACACGACGCTGGCGACAGCGATGAATCTCGGCGTCAATTCCGTCTGCAACGCGTTTATGTCAGTGCGAAGCGCTGACTTCTATAGCTTTGAAGCCCGGAAAGGCCAGCGGATCATTGTCGATTGCGCTACCCGCGGCATTGATTCAAAGCTGGATGCGGTGCTGATTATTGCTGACGCAAACGGTCGCGACCTGCTCGTTGAGCGTCGCGGTGGCACATTGGATTTCATCGTCCCAATGGATGGTCGGTACATCGTGAAGATTCACGAACTCACATTCAAAGGCGGCTCGGAACACTTCTATCGACTCGCTCTCTGGGAATTACCCAATGGTGCACCGATCGTTCGGCTGCCCTCGACCCGAAAGGTGAATTCGTTCTCCTGGCCGCCACTGGGATTGTCCGAGCAAGCGAGCCTGACCGAAGTCGAACCAAATCAGAACGCGAAACAAGCCCAGAAGATATCGCTCCCCTGCGACATCTCGGGCAGCTTCTTCCCCGCCGCCGATGTGGATGTTTTTGAATTTGAGGCCAAGAAGGGCGAAGAGTGGTGGATCGAAGTCGCGTCGGAAAGGCTTGGTCTGCCGACCGATCCCGCGGTGCTGGTTCAGCAGGTGACTCGTATGGCGGACGGCGAGAAAGTCGTCGATCTTGCTGAATTCAGCGACATTCCCAGCCCGGTCAAAGTCTCCAGTAACGGATATGCCTATGACGGTCCTCCGTTCAATCCCGGCACCTCTGACGTGCTGGGAAAACTCGTCATCAAGGAAGACGGCACCCATCGCTTGCAGTTGACCGACCTCTTCGGTGGAACCAGAAAAGACCCTCGTAATGTGTATCGATTGGTGGTCCGCAAGGCGGCGCCCGACTTTGCACTCGTGGCGTGGGCGATGCATATGGAATTGCGAAACGGTGATCGCAACGCATTATCGAAGCCAATCTCATTACGAGGCGGAGCGACAATGGCATTGGAGGTCATTGCCTTTCGGCGCGACGGCTTCAATGATGACATCGAACTGGTGATCGATGGATTGCCCGAAGGAGTGACAGCGCAGGGGTTGAAGATTCCTGCTGGCCAATCGCGCGGATTGATGCTGATATCGGCCGACCAGAATGCACCTCGAGCGTTGACTCAAGCTTCATTCTTCGGTCGAGCGATCATTAATGGGAACGCGGTCACGCGCCCCTGCCGCCTGGCATCTTATGCCTGGCCAATTCCGGATTCATGGGGCGAGATTCCTTATCCCCGCCTTGTGGCCGACACACCGGTTTCGGTGAGCGGTCATGACTTCGCACCGATTACGATTGCTCCCGCGGCACGTTCGGTGATTGAAGTGAAGGCCGGCGACAAGCTGACCATTCCGCTGGTCCATACTCGTCGCAGCGAATTCTCCGGTGCGACATTGCAACTGAAGACAATGGGAGCCGGTTTCGAACAGGTGCCGATGTTTGACGTGGCTCTCACAGCCGATGGTTCTCAAGCCTCGCTCGATCTGGCAGCGTTAAAGACCCAGCCAGGAGACTATCTGATCGCTTTCTACGGAAGTGCGGTCGCAAAGTATCGTCATCGTGTCGGTGATGTCGCCTTGGCGGAGGAAGCGCGACGACGGGCAGAAGAGGAAGTGAAGACAGTAGAGACCGAGGTGAAAAAGGTCACAGATGAAGCGAACGCGGCCTCGCCAGACAAAAAGCCAGCAGCCGATTTGGCCGTTCAAGCCATCACGGAGCGTCAGAAAGTGGCGGCGGCGAATTTAGCGGCTGCACAGGAACAATTGAAGAAAGCGACTGAGGTCGCTCAGCCGAGAGATATTGTCGATATCGTCGTATCCGAGCCGATTGCAATTCGAGTTCAACCAGCGGAGGCGAAATGAGCCAGCGCATCAATCACCCGTCATCGGCGTTCTGTCCTGGACCGATGACTTTGCCACAGCCGCGAAGAGATTTCCTGAAATTCGGGTTGGCGGGCTTCGCCTCATTGAGTCTGCCAGGCATTTTGCGTTTGCGCGCCCAAGCTGGCGAACCGAATGCCGCCCGACGGGAGAAGACCGCTGTGATTATGGTCTGGCAACCCGGGGGGATGTCCCACCTCGAATCTTACGACCCGAAGCCGAATTCCGGCGTGGACTACGCCGGTCCGTTCGGCACAATTGCCACCAAGGTTCCGGGACTGCACTTCTGCGAGTTGATGCCGCGACAGGCCGCTATTGCCGATAAGTTTACGATCCTGCGATCGATGAATCAGACTGCTGGAGGTCACCCCGCAGGATCGATGCAACTCTTGTCTGGCGACCCGGACACACGTGATAAACCGAAACCCCGGTACCCTGACTGGATGACCGTTGCCAATTATCTGCGGTCCAAAGCGGGACCGCGCGAGACGCCGCTGCCGGCTTATGTCGGCGTCAATCCCCCTTTGGAATACAACGGCCCGGCCTATTTGGGGGATAGCTACTCTCCGCTCACTGTTCATGGCGATCCGAATTCGCCTAGCTTCTCTGTTCCTAATATCGGGCTGGCGGACACCAGAGAAGTTCGGCGATTGGGACGCCGGACCAGTCTGCGACAAAGTCTGGACACATTGGAACGGGCTTTTGATCGCCAGGGCGAACTGCAAGCTCTCGACGAATTCGAAGCTCAGGCGATGACGCTGCTCACGAATCCGAAGGCCAAAGAAGCTTTTGATCTGACTCGCGAGGATGATCGAACACGAGATCGCTACGGTCGTAACGCTTGGGGGCAGCAACTGCTGTTAGCACGGCGCCTCGTGGAAGCCGGCGTGGAAATCATGACGACGAGTCTAAGCGGGCCTTTGTGCGGTCGAGTGCAGAACTGGGATGACCATGCGGTGAATCAGCATTGCTTCGACGCGATGCGATTTCGAGCTGGCACCTACGACCAGGCGATCAGCGCACTCGTCGAAGATTTGCATGAACGCGGCCTCGACCAGCGCGTTCTCTTATGCGTTACCGGGGAATTCGGGCGCACGCCCAAGATCAGTTATGCCGCCAGCACGGGCGCCGGTGACGCGAGTGCTCCTGCGGGCACGATCCAACCCGGCCGCGACCACTGGCCGCGCGCCTTCTCGAATCTTTGGACCGGCGGCGGAATCGAAACGGGGCGCTACATCGGCGCCACCGACAAACGAGGTGAAGATGTCGTGGAACGACGCTGCGGACCAGGTGACTTCCTGGCCACGATCTACCATCACCTCGGCATCGACTCGGAAAAGACGCTGATCAATGACTTCAACGGCCGCCCGACTCCCATCGTTGATCATGGAAAGCCGATTCCTGAACTGATTGCGTAGATCACTGAGCAACCAGAAGGTGTTTCCTGCTCGACCGATATCTTTTGCTTTCACGATGACAGTCCTGCGGCTCCAACCATTTTGCTTATCATAGAACACGCGATGGCATTATTTCTCAGTGACTTCCCATTCCACGAACAGCTCGATTTGTTCCGTGGTGCTTCGAAGAAGCTCGTTGATCCGTGTTGGATCCATCAAGCAAGATCGTTTGTCGCTCGCCACAACGAAACCTTCAGAAGCAATAATTTGTCCGTCAGCTACGACGATTCGAGTCTCTGAGATCCCGTTGGCTTGTTGTTCTCGAAAGTCTCGGAATGACAGCGGTTCTTTAGTTTCATTCTTTTCCCCCTGCCCTGGGATTGTGACCGAAAGTCGCCGCCGCTTGGAATCTCGGATGAAGTTTGCTTGTGCGAGGACCTCATCCTTCTGGCCCCTGACCGTCCAGAAATTCGACAGGGCGGCGGCTGTCGGAAACCTGGCCTTAACAAGGGTTGAATAGGGTTCCTCTGATTCAACCCAGCGAGCTTCTAGCAATTTGCCCCCCGCCTCCGCGATGCGCACAAAATCGGAGCTAGTATGGGATTCGAATTCGTCAATAAACTTCATCAGCTCTTGCGCGCGCTTGTCTCCGGTCTCGCTTGAGCGAACGTTGGATTTATACTGGACCCAGTCCGCGGAGCCGTCAGGTCGAATAGTGATTGTTGTCAATTCGTCGCTGACAATGCATCCAATGATCAGGGGCACGGCAGACATCGTGGACAGGATTAGTTTTTTCTTCATGGCGGATTCCCTCTGCTGTAAGCAAAGCTGTCGTGAGCGAAACGGACGGGTCTGCGAGATCGCTTCGAATCACGTCAAGGCAACTCAGATGCCGACGATGGCTCGTTCTGGCACTCCCCCAATCACATTTCAGGGGGCACCTTCCAATACAATGACGCGTCTATTCACGGCCGAATGCGCAGCAAGCACTGCAAGAATACGAACCGTTGAATTCAGCATCAGCTCTTCGTTAGGAGGCGGATTACAATCGTTAGTGGGTTGTCAGAACAGGGCAGGAGGCCAATCGAACGACTTTTTCCGCGACGCTGCCGAGCAGAAGGTGCGCGAGTCCTCGGTGGCCCTGCGTGCCCAGCACAATCAAATCAACTTTTTGCTCTGCGGCATATCGCTCGATCACATCGACCGGGTATCCGACCCGGACGGTCTGAATGATCGGGTGTGCGGCCTCCGTTTCGATAGCAGCCACGTTGTCGGACAGCTTTCGCGAGGCTTCTTCCACGCATTTCGGAGTGTCATATTCGGGACGAATCCACATGCCCTCAGGGTCTGTCCACATCCATTCCGATTCTGGGTTTGATATGGATTCTGAAACGGCATGGAGCAGATGCAGGTCTGCTTCGAACTTGGTTGCCATGCTTACAGCAAGATCTCTCGCCCGATTCGCGGCCGCACTGAAGTCCGTCGCCACTAGGATCGTTCGGATGTTTGCCGGCACGTGACCTTTTAACTCTTGACCATAAGAATAATGTGTCGTTAAGACGGGGCAGGTGGCCAGCCGAACCGTTTTCTCGGCGACACTTCCCATCGTCAGACGCCAGAGTCCCTGTCGTCCGCGAGTTCCCAGCACGATCAGATCAACATCGTGCTCCGAGGCATACTTATGAATCTCTTGGCTTGGGTAGCCGACGCTGACTGCGCGAATGACCTGAACGGTCGGTTCCAGTTGGAGATGTTTTGTGTGTTCGCCAAGAAAGATCGTGGCTTTTCGAATTAGCGCCGGCAGAGCATCTCGTATGTCGAACCACGCGCCATCCGGCGCTACCAAGGGTAACGGATCTTCCATTACGTGGAGAATATGGAGTTCAGAACCAAACTTGTTGGCAATCGCGCAGGCATAGTCCAGTGCCATGACCGCTGCGGCACTGTAGTCCGTTGCCACCAGAATTCGTTTGACCGCGATCTGCATGATAAACCTCATCGACGGGGATTGCTATTTCCCGTTCCGCACTTGCACGTCGTTGTCAACGTCTCGTATTCCGTCGATCGGCTTCAGCACAGACTGAGCCACCTGCTTCAGATAGTAGGTTGGGACACAGCCTTGCAATGTCACGCGGCCATGGTCGCAAGAGACCTTCAGCTTTAGAAGCTGACCATAGCCACGGGCCCGCAAAGCTCGGTAGGCGCAATCAATCAAGTGGCGATCCAACGCCACGGCTCGTCCTGGACCTTCAATGGTTGCCACCGACGATGCGGTTGACTCTTCTTCCCACATATGTATTTACCCTCGAGATTCAAGTTGAATGGCAACCGCAGCGCCGGCACTCGCGACGAGAGTCGCTTATCCCTTGACCTGAATCTTGCGCCCCTTGCCTTCTTCCGTCTTCGGAAGAGTGACAGTCAGCACGCCGTGCTTGTAGTGGGCATCAATCTTGTCAGCAGCAACGTGAGCGGGGATCGTCATCGAGCGATAGAACTCGGTGGATGTCAATGATTCCTTGTCTTTGGCTTTTTCTTCCTTCGTTTTCGAGGCCTGCAGTACAAGTTGATCGCCCCGCAATTCCACCGAGAAGTCAGATTGTTTGAAGCCTGGCGCTTTCGCCGTGACAACGTAGGCTTCCGGCTGATCGGCAACATCAAATGACCAGCGCAAGTCTCCCCGTTCGGCATTCCAGAGGGCGGGAACCTCGACGTAGAACTTCTTCCATAGATCGTCAAATTCTTGTCGCAGGCGGTTTAGGGAAGGGAGTCCGAAATCCGGCCAGAGGCCTTGCGCCAGTTCGGTCTTCGCGCCTTCGCTCTTCGCTGGTTCTGCGGCTTTCTTCGTAGCGACGGTGGTGGTCGTCATGCTCTATCTCCTGAATAAATGTGGTTGATGACGCCGATCTACATCAAATCAGCACCGCTTCTGCAGAAACAGCCGATTGCAACGGCTATACCAATCCGTCGTTTTCGGAGCAGGTCGGCGTAAATGCCTTAAATCCGATCCGAATTGCTGTCATGGGGTATGAAGTTGGGTGTCCATTGCGGCGAAATTTTTCCAGCTGACCGAAATCTGATGATTACGAATTCAGATGCGGAACCCATGGAAGAAACCAAACCACACATTGTGACAATCGACATTCGCTGAGCGAGGACATCGGTCAGGATCTGATTCGACGGGTCGCTGCGCGTGACAGCTCAACCCGCATGGTGGCTTGCTCCCTGTTCGACGAGACGCTCTATGCAGAGCGAGCTCTACTTGCCGGCGCAATGGGAGACATAAATAAGGATGAAGCCGCCGAGAAGATCGTCGCAGCGATTCGCCTGGTGCTTGATGGGAAGAACTATCTCAGTGCCTGCATGATCGATCTAGTCGCGTAGCGTCTGATCGGCGAGTAGCACAGTGTAAAGGGGCCTTCGGTCCTGTCGCTGTCAGATCGGGAGTTGGAGGAGTATAAGCTGATTGGCGATGGGCTGTCGACGATCCAGATCGCACAGAAACTGCACATTGGCATGAAAACTGTCGACCCACACCGCCGACGTATCTGAAAAACGTTTCCAGTCAAAAGCATCGCAGAACTTGCCCGTGGCGCGGCTGTTTGGGTCACCGCAAATCGTTGAAGCGAACATCGCGCGTGACTGCCATTCGACCGCTCATCCTGTGGTTCACGAGCGTTTATCCATATCCGCTCGCATCTCCGATTGAAATCCGTTTACCGCTTGGAAGCGGCGACCTGGAAGACTTCTGCCGTCAGGAACTATCGAATTTGCTTCAACCGATTCCCGTTCATAGCATTGCAACTTCGAACTCAACGACTGACCATCCTTGTAAAGTGTTATTGCTCTGATTTGATAAGGATCATTTGCAAAATGGGGAATGTGATCCGCTATTTCGTGTGGCTGCTGACTCGTGTGCTGGTTCCTCTTCGTTATCGGATCCGTGTCCACAGCGCCCAACTACTTCAGGGATTAAAGGGACCGGTGGTGCTGTTGCCGAACCATCCCGGCTTTATTGATCCAGCGTTGATTTTCGCCACATTCTACGGCAGCCTGCGACCAAGGACCGTACTTTACGAGGGGAATTTCCCCGGCCCCATTCGCGCGCTTCTGATCAAGCTGCTTCGCGCTGTCTCCATCCCCGACCTTCAGCGCCCGAGCCACGAAGCACATCTACGGACGAAGCAGGCCGTAGCTGATGTGATTAATGGACTTCGTCGAGGAGAGAACTTTATCCTGTGGCCCTCGGGGCGAATCCAGCGAGACGGCGTCGAGCGATTGGGAGCGGCCAGGGCCCTGACCGAGATTCTGCGCGAAGTCCCTGAAGCAAACGTCGTCCTGGTGCGGACACGCGGAGTGTGGGGCAGCATGTTCAGTTTCGCTCGCACGGGACAGATGCCGCAGTTGGGGCGATGCCTTGTAAAATCCATCTTATTGCTCGCCTCCAACCTGTTCTTTTTCATGCCACGTCGGCGGGTCGACATTACTATGGAACTTGTCGATCGCCGCACCCTGACGGAATTGAATTGGAGTGAGGTCAATCGCTGGTTCGAGGCCCGCTACAACCCGGACGGGCCGGAACTGCCCACATACGTCCCCTACCACCGTCTCTTTGGACCTTGGAGTTATCAGTTTCCCTCTTCGAATCAGTCAGCAAACGTCGAGATCCAATCGAATCAGATCCGCCCAGAAACACACTGCGCTATCGCAAACCTGCTGACCGCGCAGCTTGGTCAGTCGATAACACCTGAAGAAATTGATCCGGCGACAAAACTGGACGATCTCGGACTGGACAGTTTGCAACGCATGGACCTCACGCTGGCGGTTGAGCAGCAGTTTGCGGTGTCCGCCGGTTCTGTTCCGGAAACGGTGGGCCAACTGCTGATGCTGGCCGAGGGATTGGCCGGGTTTGATTTACCTAAACCGCCGTCGGCATGGGTTCGACCTCCCTCGAATGTCGAATCGCTCCGCATCTTAGGGACGACGATTCCTCAAGCATTCGTCGCCCGCGCGCTTTCCAATCCCCATGATGTCGCCGCCGCAGATGACTACTCAGGTGTAGTTACCTATGAACGGCTGCTCATCGGTGCGATGTTGATGGCCCGCCGCTTCTCGCAATTACCTGACGCGAATGTTGGCCTGATGCTTCCTGCCTCGGTCGCCAGCGACATGATGCTCATGGGGCTTTATCTCGCGAACAAATTGCCGGTGTTGCTGAACTGGACAACAGGGCCTGCCAATCTTCAACACGCCGTAAACTTAACCAGCCTCACTCACGTCATCTCATCTCGGCAACTGCGCGAACGCTTGGGTATTGCGATTGAAGGAATACACTTTCTGGACGTGGAGGATCTACAGCGTCAATTCGGCTGGTTTGAGAAGCTTCGCTGGCTCGTCGCGGTGCGTTGCCTACCAGCAGTGATTCGCCGACGTGTACCTCAGCTTCAGCCGAGTGCACGTGCCGTGATCTTGTTCACATCGGGATCCGAGAAGTCTCCGAAGGCAGTTCCGCTAACGCACCGCAACATTGTCTCCAATCTGGAAACGGTCCCGACCATTCTGGATCTGACGAACGCAGATGCCGTGCTGGGCTTCCTGCCGATGTTCCATAGCTTTGGTTTCACAATGACAGGCGTATTTCCGCTCCTCGCGAACATTCGAGTCGTCCACCATAGCGATCCGACTGATGTGGCTGGCTTGACCAGAAAAATTGCCGCCTACGCCCCGACGGTTCTCGTCGGCATGCCGTCCCTGATTGGTCGTCTTTTGGAACGGGCGCAGCCGGATCAGGTGGATTCGTTGCGTTTGATTGTCGTCGGAGCGGAGGCGTGCCCATCCAGCTTGTACGACAGCGTTCGGCGTACGGCTCCCAAGGCTCATCTGCTGGAAGGCTATGGCATCACAGAATGCTCGCCAGCGATTGCAGCCAACAGACCGAACGCCAGTCGCCCCGGCACCGTCGGATTGCCATTGCCGGGAGTGGAGGTCTGTGTCGTTGATCTTGAGACGGATGAGAAAGTGTCGCCGGGGAAAATGGGGATGCTCCTTGTCAACGGTCCAGGAGTCTTCGAGGGATACCTGGGGGATGAAGCGTCGCCATTCGTTGTTCGTGAGGGAAAGCGATGGTTTGTCACAGGAGACTTGGTGTCGATCGATTCGGACGGGTTCATCAAATTTCAGGGCCGACTGAAGCGATTCGTCAAAGCTGGCGGAGAGATGATCTCGCTGCCGGCACTGGAAGAGCCGTTCGCGCTCCGGTACCCACCTGGCCAGACAGGTCCGCGAGTGGCGGTCGAGGGAATCGAAACCGACACCGGTCGGAGCATCGTTCTGTTCACCACGGAGCCTATTCTTCTTCAGGAAGCCAATTCGTTGTTAGCTGAAAGTGGATTCCGTGGCGTGATGCGTCTCGATGAGGTCCGGCGACTGAACCAGATCCCACTGGTCGGGACGGGCAAGATCGACTACAAACGACTGCGAGCAATCGTCCAAGAAAAGAATCCGCTCAACGCGTGACTATCCAGCGACGTCTCCTAGCGACGCACAACCGAGCATTCAGGCGATTGGCGGCAGGGAATTGCTAAATCTGCAGGTAACCCTCGGGCACCAGGCTGGTGGCGAGCATCACAGTATTGATGTCGTGGTGGTCGGTCCAGGTGCCACTACGACGGTGAGCCGGGTTGGACCAGAAGTTCTCGATCTGCTCGCCCACAGACTGGTACATCAGCAAGCGGCTGACGATCGCGGTCAACTCCTCGTCCTGCGTTACCGTCCTCTTGATGCACTCCATTCCGTGAAGGCCAATTGAGAGTCCCAGTTCTCGAAATGCTAGACGGCCGTCCGCCGGATCCATCAGCAGAGATGATCTGGCAATAGTGCTCAAGCTCATCTCCGCGTCGATCAGAATTTGACGAAGCAACGGGCGTCGTTTTACTCCGCGATTGAAGATGATTTGAGCGAGACGCGAGGCGTCATCCAGCAGGCCGCCAATTCCCAACGGGTCGTCGGTGAGCCAGTTCCTTCCTGTACACAGTTCTGTCAGAGTGGCAACGGCAGGTCGTAGATCGAGGTCATGTGCTTTTTCGACACCTGCGTGCAGTTCCAGGCAGGTGATCAATCCGTCGAGCGGATCATGCTGGCCCATCGAGGACACCAGTGGCCGAGTCAGATCAATGCTCATCTTCCACACCATCCGCTTTGGGCCACCCGGAAACGATTGGCAGGTGAATGCTCGCTGAGCGACAGCTGCCAGTTCGGTCGCCCACAATTCGTAGCGGATCTCGCCGGTCTCCCGGCCGAGACGATGCAACGCATGCATCCATTTCGTCAGGTAATGGAAATACTGACCATCCCGGTCCCACTCCAGGCGTTGTTCCAACGGTTGATCGCGTGGACGCTCATTCAATGTCTTGCCGATTCGCAGACCACCGCAAGTAGGATGAAGCTCTCCCTCTTGTTCTGATAGTCCGCTGATCCATCCCTGCCGCGGATCGTCATTTCGATGTCGTCCCAGAACGTGATGGACTTGATCGACCAGTTTCACCGCAAGGTCAAGGAATTCATGACGCCCGGTTTGTCGATACAGGCCGAGGAAGTTGCACACAGCAAAGGCATCGGTCCAGAGATAACGACGCGGCGACGCCGTTCCCACAATGCCAGTGGCCTTCGCGAATTCCGTCATTAACACCGGGGCGAGAGTGTCACTCATGGGTGAGCCTAAGTCCGGGGAACATGCCGAGTGCCGGCTTCGCGCAATCGCCTCATCTGTCGATGATCGCAAACGGATGCGACGGTTCGTGATCGGCCAGTTGCCGGGTCGTCAGAGGATGTACCGCTGACGTTTCGTCGAACCAGATCCATTCATCAAACTGGTTAGGAAGCGACACTTCAAAATAGTGACTTTGCCGTTCGGTCTCAGGTTGATAGATCACACCTATTGCTCGCTCCAGGCGCTGCGGTGCCAGAGCGGACGTTAACGATTGATCTTTTGCCTTCGTCAAGGGCAGAAAGAAGTGATCCATTTCGGTCAAGTGCATCAATCGCTCGTAGCTATCGGGCAGTGAGGGGCGAACCTGTTTGACCTCCATCTCTCCGTCCCATTGGGACGCAGCGGCGACAGTACCATGATCGGTTCCCTGTCCGATCGCATACATTTCGTCTCCAAATTGCTCGCGACAGAGTTGTCCGACATTGATCTGCCCATGTCGGCCAAACTGCGTCGCAGCCGCGTTGCCCAAGTGCGAGTTGTGTTCCCAGATGACTGCCTTGCAGTCACTTCCATAACGATGCTGGAGCAGCAGCAAGGTCTGGAACATGTGCCTGTCGCGGTGATTCCACGACTCATCAGAGCCACAGTACATGATGCGATAGTATCGCTCGGCATCCGCCACAAGTTGCGCATTCAACTGCGCGTCGAACAATTCTTCACCATCCTTGACGGCTGCTTCCACACGACGAGATGCCAGGTCGATCAGCATCTGTACCACGTCCTTTTCGCAACTTCGATAACGACCAGTCAAAGCGGCTCGTCCGTAGGTCGCTGGATCCTGTTGCCAGGGTGTTAAGCATCCGTACCGCTGGCGCGCGACCTCGGCCGCCGCTGGGTCGACGCGATTGAGATAATGCAACACGCGATGAATGGATGTGAACATGCTGTACAGATCCAGGCCGTAGAAACCAACTCGCTTCTCGTGCGATCGTTCCAGGTTAAAGTCCCGCAGCCAATGAATGAAGTCGAGGACTTCCTGGTTTCGCCACATCCAGGTTGGAAATCGAGAGAATGTCTCCCAATTATGGGGCTCTTCTCGTTGCTTGTGCGTGACAAAGTCGTGGATCCGGTACGCGTCAGGCCAATCCGCCTCGATGGCAACAAAATCGAACTTCTTCTGCTCGATCAGCGCCTTCGTGAACCTGGATCGCATCTGATAGAACTCGGACGTTCCGTGGCTCGCCTCACCAATTAACACGACACGCGCGTCCCCGATTCGGTCTAAGATCGGCTGCAGGTCGGCCGTCTCGATTGAAGAAAAGGGTTCGGCAGCGTCACGAATCATACCGGGGAGACTGAGACGTGCAGTTGGAGCTGTCGCGGGCTGCTGCGGCGACTTATTTTGTGGATCAGCGTCGTCGTCCGTCCATCCCTCTTCACCGATCAAGGGGACGAACAAGACTCCTCCCAGGTCTTCTGTCTTGAAATCCTCTGTTCCCTGCCGAACGACCCGAATCAACCGCTGCTCATGCTTTTCTTCCCCAACGGGAATCACCAGGCGGCCACCAATACAGAGTTGCTGTAATAGCGTGGGGGGCACTCTCGGCCCGCCCGCGGTCACCACGATTGCATCGAACGGAGCTTCGTCAGGCCAGCCGAGAGTTCCGTCACCGTGCCGCACATGCACATTTTTGTACCCTAGTCGCTTCAGCCTTGCTTTGGCGGCATCCGCCAGATCGGCGAGACGTTCAACAGTGTACACGTCCTTCGCAATCCGAGACACGACCGCCGCCGCGTATCCCGAACCGGCCCCAATCTCAAGGACTCGATCCCCGGGTTTGAGTTTCAGCGCTTCGGTCATTAGCGCAACAATGAACGGCTGCGAAATCGTCTGCCCCGAGCCGATTGGCAACGGCGCGTTGCGGTATGCGAACTCACGCATCTCATCAGCGACGAATTGCTCGCGCGGAACCTCTCGCATCACGCGAAGAACAGCGTCATCAGTGATTCCGTGATTTCGCAGCGCGTTCTCGATCAATCGTTCTCGTTGAGAATCGAAATCCAGTTTTTGCACAGTCGGCTCCTTTCAATATCCGCGACCCTTGAGGCGACGCTCGGATACTTCGACAACGGTGACCGAGTCGCGGCTTTGTCAGACAACTTCGGTTTGTAGCCCGTGCACGATGCTCAGCACTTGGCAGATACCAGTTACACTCACATCGTGGCCACCCGTCCGCCTCCGACACTTTTCCGACTGGGTGACTTCAGTAATTTCTCCTGAGACGCCGACAAGCCACAGCTTGAGAGGTCTTCAGGTCGTGGTTCCAAAGTTCTTTTCGATCAAATTGGCGGCAACTGCGAAATCTTCTTGCAAAGTTCCTGCCAGTGGGCAACAAGCCCCCGATGTCGATGTTTGATTGCCTCATGACGTGTTTGTTGACCAAGATGTATCTCGCGTTCCTGGAAATGATCACGCGAATCACCCACCAGATCTTCACCTACCCCTTCCTGCTCGAACTCTGCCAGCGCGTGCTCGTGCTTGACCATCTTCTGACGGTGAGTCAGCAATTCTTCAGAATGAGCGACCAAGGCCAGATCGTGCTGCTGTAACACGGTCTCCAGTTGCTTCAGTTCAGCGAGCGCCTTGCGGGTTTCGCTCTCCCACTCAACCAAGTCGTCCCGCCAACTCGCAATGTCACTCATCCACTCGACATGTTCCCGGTGCATTTGCGCGTGCGACCCAGGATCCAGCCGATCGGCTGTTTGGTTGCTTGCTGACTGCTTGGTCTGACGTAACGGTTTGCTGTTCTTGCCTGTCGTCGAGGACATGAATCGTTCTTTCTTTTACGAGTGGCTCATCGGAAACAACTACCCTGAAAACGTGGCCTTGTTGTAAGTGCATCACCACAAGTCGACGGATGTGCTGTGGCTTGCCGTTGCACCTCGGATGTTCTCGCTGAACGAATCCACTTCAAGAGCGCAGGGTGAAGCCGATCATCCGCAGATCTCATTCCGTTGTTCGTCAAAGTCTGCGTTCGCCTGCGATGTTGCTGAATGCCGAATCTGGAGCGGGTTGTGGGCCCCTACCAACTCGGTCTCCGCGACAGAAACCGGCAAAACTGGAATCAGTTGAGCAGAACTCGCCACTCCTTTTGAGCATTATGGGGATGCCTGACCATCCTGCGGGTGCGGTGGCAAAGCTCTGGATCAATCCGGCCACCTCGGCATGCCGCTTGCGGCTTGGCACTCAGGATTACCTGTCATCACCTAATGGGCGATTCCGATTTTGTCCGCAACATCATGCCGATTGAACGGGCTGCACACACATAGGCAAAGGCCAAGACCATGTCTGACCAGAAACCCACTGACTCTCAGGTCATTGCGCAAATCCGCGAGGAATTGAATGAGTTCGCTCGACTCCTGCGCGACGGGCAACCTCTGGACGGGGACGCTCAGAAGACGCTGGCAAATCTGCTCGAAGAACTGGGGGCCGAGTTGGATCCTTCGGCAATGCCATCGGAACAGACAATCCATCTGGCCGGACTCGTCAGCCAGTTGGCTCGATCCATTCACGAACAACACCACGCCAACCTCCTGACGTCTTCACGAGACCGTCTCGCGGAAGCGGCACTGTGGGCCGAAAGTCATGCTCCTGTCGCCACGAACATCGTCAGTCGTTTCATCGATGTCCTGGCCAGCATCGGGATCTGACGACGCAGTGCCTAGTCTCGTCGAGATAATCTCGATTGGGCAATCGGCTCGGAAACGGCGGGCACCGTCGCTGGGCGGTTCAGTAAGTGCTCGGCCGCATAAAGCTTTTTACAGTCACCATTCGGGGTGTTACCGAGGCAGTACGCTATCGGCGACAGATCGAGCAACAGTTCCTGGTGCTTGATCAGGTGTCGGAAGCGGTCAGCGTCGTCGATACGGAAGGCCGAATGACCTACTGGAAACAGGCGGCCACGAGGTTATTTGGGTAGACCGAGCGTGAAGTCTTCGCCCGACGACCGGAGCGCCCTCGCTCGGCCGCCGCGTTGCACAGCACAAACTCCTGCCGTCCATTCATGGAGATGATTCCGTCCATTGCCGTGTCGACAATGTTTCGCACCTGAACTTCATCACGAGCGCCGACGTTCCGAGTCCGCAACTACTTGGCGAGCCCTGAGATATCGTGTCGATCAGAGGGCAGATCAAATTAAGACGCCGCCAGCGCCTGCTCTCGGTCAGCTGCTCGGAACAGACGTGTGCTTCCTTGATTCGCGAGGATCACCCGATGATCCCGAAACACAATCATGAGTCCGAGCTGATTTCAATTTGATTGCGGAGACTATGGTCAGCCATGATAGAATTTTCTCAAGGAAGATTCATCGACTCTGCGATCAACCTTACTTGTTGAAATTGACCACTTGGAAAAAAGTCGCCACGGCGATCCCACGATGGGGCAGCTCGGCATGAGCCTAACCACACAATATTAAGATGCTTTCGACGTAGCAATTGATCAATCGTCCATGTTTTGAAGAAATCATGAACTTCGGCACGCACGCTGCTTGTGGCTGGAGTCAAATCGCCTTCCGTCCATCGTATCGCTATCCGGAGAACTGGAGCATGGTCAATTTGACGATTACTTTACAGTTGCCCTTTATCCAACCTCAGCCCATTACGGACTTGCGATATTTGGATTCAACAGTGCCTGGCACGTCGCAGAGCTTCGTGCTTGTCCCGAGCATTGCAGGAATGGCCC